>CALLYX010000455.1 GCA_937858775.1 uncultured bacterium
GCGCAGACCCGCGCGCCGCGCCGCGCGCACGGTCCGCACGCGGTCGGCCCAGCGGTGCGTCGTGCAGAGGGACGGGAAGAATCCGGCGGAGGTCTCGAGATTGTGGTGGTAATGCGACAGGCCCGCGCGCTTGAGTCGCCCAGCCGCTCGCTCATCCAGGGCGCCGAGCGATGCGCAGGGGGCGATCCGCCCGGCGCGCCGGATCGCCTTGACGGCGGCGCAGACGATCTCCAGGTCGCCCGGCGCCGCGGCGCGGCCGCTCGCCACTATGCCGAAGCGGGCGGCCCCGGCCGCGCGGGCCCGCTGGGAGGCGGCCAGAATTTCCTTGACGCCGCGCATCGGGTAGATCGGCGCCCCCGTCGCGCGCCGCGAGGATTGCGCGCAGAAGGCGCAATCCTCTCCGCAGAGGCCGGAACGCGCGTTCATGATGGCGCAGAGCGCGACCCGGCCGCCCGATCGCCTCTTCCGGAGGGCCTCCGCGCCGCGTAGCAGGTCCCCGAGCGGGGCGCGGACGAGGGAGAGCGCGGTCGCACGGGAGATCCCTTTCCCGCGCTCGATCCCCGACAGGGCGCGATCCACGATCCGGCTGGAAGAAGGCATTCGTCGCGAATTATCCGTCACTCCCGCGACAATTGATATAAAAAAGTCATCGCGCCGCGATGCCGCGCCGGCGCCTGTCCCAGTAGTACCCCCTCCGGAAGAGGACGAAGACGGCCGCGGCGGCGGCGGCCGATACCGCCATCTTCATCCGGCGGTACCGGCCCACGTGGACCGCGCGCGCCTCGAGATACCCTTCGCCCCGGAAGATTCCGGCGACGCGCACGTAGTCGCCCGGCCTCGCCCCCGCGGCGCGGCCCCTGACCGGTATCTCCCCGCCGCCCCACCGCAGCGTGAAACCATCCGCCGCGACCCGGCCCACCGTCGCTTCGTGCGGCGAGACAACAAAGGCACCGTCGTGCGAGGCCGGCGCGGAGAGGCATTCGTCGAGCGTCGAACGCGGCGCGCGCAAACCGGCGTAGACGCAGGCGGCGGCTACGAGCGCCGCGAGGGCCAGCATGGCGCAGGCGCGGATCATGCGCCCCCCCAGCGGCGGCGGACGCGCGGATCGTCCCACAGGCGCGCCACGCGCTTTTCGATGATCGCCTCCACCCGCCCCACCTCGGCGAGCCGCTGCGCCATGTGCGCGTCCCGCACCCTCTCCAGGTCGTCTATGTCGTAGCAGTGGACGTTCGGTATCCCGCGGACCGCCGGCTCGATGTCCCGGGGCACCGCGAGATCGATGAGGAAGAGCGGCGCGCCGCCCCGCCCCGCCATAACCGACCGCACCGGGGCGGCGCGGATTATCCGGTGCGGCGCCCCGGTGGAGCTGACGACGATATCCGCGCCGCGCATCCGCTCGAAAAGCCGGTCGAATCTGACCGCCTCGCCCCCGAGCCGCCTGGCGAGCCCCCGCGCGCGCGCGTAGGTGCGGTTGGCGACGAGGACCGCCCTCGCCCCGCGCCGGACGAGATGCGACACCGCGAGTTCCCCGATCTTGCCGGCCCCGACGATCATCACGGAGCGGCCGTCGAGCGACCCGAGGACCTTCTCCGCGAGGAGGATCGCCACGGAGCTTATCGAGACCGCCCCCCTGCCGATCCGGGTCTCCCGGCGGGCCTCCCTCGATGCCATGAGCGCCCCCTCGAACAGAGGGCCCAGCCCGCCCCCGGCGCACCCCGCCGCGCGCGCGGCGCGCCACGCCTCCTTCACCTGCCCGGCGATCTGGCTTTCCCCGAGCACCATCGAGTCGATCCCGGCGGCGACCCTGAACAGGTGCCGCGCCGCGTCCGCCCCCGAGCGCCGGTAGAGCGCCTTCTCAACCCGCGCGGAAAGCCCCCGGCCGGATCCGCCGAGGAAGCGCGCGACGGCGCGCGCGGAGGGTGGGCGCGCGCAGAGCATGTAGAGCTCGATCCTGTTGCATGTGGAGAGGATGGCGCACTCGTCCGGGCGGAGGCGCTCCTTCATGGCGAGGAGCGCCTCCCCGATCCCGCCCGGGGAGACGGCCAGTCTCTCGCGCAGCTCGACGGGGGCGGTCCTGTGGCTCACTCCGAAACAGTGCACCGAGAGGCGCCCCTTACCTCCGCCCATGGCAACCGCCCCGCGCGTGCTCACGGCAGCCCGACCGCGCCCCGGGCCGGCGCCCCGACGACCGCGCCGAGCTCCCTGGAGAGCCGCTCCGCGGCCCGCCCCCACGTGTGCGCCTCGGCGACCTCCCTCAGGCCATCCCCCCGCGATGCGCAAGCCTCCCGGAGGGCGCGCGCGAGGTCTTCCGCGTCCCCGGGGCGCGCGAGGAGCGGCGAGTCGCCCAGGAGATCCCTCACGGGCGCGAGCGCGGTCGCGGCGATCGGGACGCCGCAGGCGGCCGCCTCCAGGGCCTTGAGCGGAAAGGAGAACTCCGTGTAGTCGTTGGAGGGGTTGGGGATCGAGACCGCGTCGCAGGCGTTGATGCATGCGGGGATCTCCGCATGGGGGATGAGGCCCAGGTCGCGCACCCCCTCTGCGGCCGGGATTCCAGCGCGGCCGCGGTTCCCCGCGAGGAGCAGCAACGCCGGGAATCCCCCGCCGCGCAGCATGGCGTGAGCGCGGAGGAGGATCTCCAACCCCTTGTAGCCGGCGAGGTAGCCGAAGTACCCTATGACCCGCCCGCCTTCCGGAAGGCCGAGCGCCCGGCGGCACGCCTTCCGGTCCATGGGCCGGAAGGCGGAGACGTCCACCCCGTTTCCCACGACGCACACCGCGTCCCGGCGCACCCCGGCGATGCGCCCCCTGAGCGCCTCCGTCACGCAGACCACCAGCTCCGCCCTCCGCATCAGGCGCCTGTCGACGGCGCCGAACCCGGGGATGCGGTAGATCGCGTACGTCGCGTAGTTGTCCATCAGGTCGTAGACGAGCGGGACGCCCGCGCGGCGGCATGGGCCGGACGCGATGAGGGCGAAGAGGGGGTCGCCCTCGGCGATCAGCACGTCGTGGCCGCCGCGCGCGAGCTCCCCGGACAGGATCCGGCTGAACGACGGAAGCCGCGCCGGCGAGAGCGGCCGCACCGCGAGCCGGATATCCCCCTTCCGCGCGTCGAACGCCGCCCGTTCGGTATAATCCCCCAGGAGGAAGCTCACCCGGTGCCCAAGGGGGGCCAGTGCGGCGAAGAGGCAGTACGGCCGCCCCACATCCTCCCGCGAGATGTCCTTGGCGGAGGTGTAGCGCTTGGTGAGCACCAGTATCTTCATTCCCCTATGGTAGCCGCGGCGGCGGAAAGTCCAAAGTGAAAACAGCGCGGCCGGGGAAGGGGCGGGGCGCCGGCCCGCGTCGCGGTTCCCCGGCGCCGAAGGCGCTCAAGCGCGCCGGAGGCGCTCAAGGCCCCGCTCCTGCTCCTCCAGGAAGCGCGCCATGTCGCCGGCGGCCCCCTCCCCCCCCCACGCGCCGATCACGCGCATCTCCGCCATCGCCGCCCGGAGGTAGCGCGCCGCCTTCTCCGCAGCGCGACGCACCGCCCCGCTCCGGCGCACCAGATCGCCCAGCCGCGCGAGCTCGCCGAGGCGGGCCGGCCCCGCAGACCCCGGGGGGGCGGCGCGGAAGGCGCGGACGGCCGCCGCCACGCGCGGGTCGCGGGCGGCCAGGAGGAGCGGGTAGTTCGGAACGCCGTTTCTCAGGTCGAGCAAGGCGTCCTTGTCGCGGGGCGCGCCGGGGGAGATGTAGTCGAGGCAGTCGTCGGCTATCTGGCAGGAGAGGCCGAGGGCGCGCCCGAGGCGCCGGAGGCGCGCCAGCCGGCCGGCGGGGAAGCCGGCCAGTATGCCCGGCGCCTCGCAGCAGAAGCCGTAAAGCGGCGCCGTCTTGAGGCCGGCGATCCGGAAATACTCCCGCGGGCCCCACGGGAAGGCGCCCCGCTGCCGCGCCTCCAATAGCTCCCCCAGGCAGAGGGAGGCGGCCGTCCTGATCATGAGATCGGTCACCTCGGCGCGGCCGAGGGCGTGTACCGCGGCGAAGCCGCGGATAAAGAGGATGTCGCCGTAGAGCAGCGCCGGGGCGACGCCGTGGGCGCGGTGCAGCGCGAAGCGCCCCCGCCGGAGCGCCGCCCCGTCCATGATGTCGTCATGTATCAGCGTCGCGAGGTGGACCGTCTCCACCGCTGCGGCGCAGACGGCGACCTCGCGACTCGGCGCGGAGAAGAGCCGCCCGAGCATCAGCATGACCGCGCCGCGGCGCCTCTTTCCCTGCCGCCGGGAGGCGTCCCGCGCCAGCCCCGGCGCGAAACGGATGGGGGGCTCCAGGCAGATGGCCATCGCCTTCCGCAATATCCGCATGTCGCCGCCCCGACCCCTCTTCATTGCGCCCGAAGTATAACGTAT
>CALLYX010000456.1 GCA_937858775.1 uncultured bacterium
ATGGCCGCCTTTCCCAAGCTCCGGGCGGCGGTCTGGTACAACAGGAAGGACGCGGCCGCCCGCGATTACCGCGTCTGGGACACCTCGGGGGTCCCTGCGAACGTGACGAACGCCTACAAGACCGCAATCTCCGGGGCGGGCTTCCTCGCCACCCTCCCCCCCTACGACGAGCTCATCCCGGGCGATGGCGGCGGCGGGTTGGGCATCACCCCCGTCCCCTCGACGGTGTCGCGTGGGGCGAAGATCACGCTGAACTACGCCTTCACCGGCATTGCGCACCGCGTGGACGCCTACCTCGGCGTGGTGATGACGGACGGCTCCCTCCTCGTGATGGACCCGTCGCAGAACTTCCGGACGAAGATCGTGCCCATCGCCGCGAACTACGACGTGAGCGGGAACCCGTCCGGCGGGTTGAGTTTCACCGTCCCCACCACGATCCCCGTCGGCTTCTACACGTTCAAGGCGGTCTGGGTCCCCGCCGGAGCGCCTCCGACGGCCACGGGGATGGTCACGGCGCCCGTGAAGGTCTATTGAAGCGGACCGCGAGGGGGGGCGTTTCCCGGACGGCGCCCCCCTCCGGCGCGGCACGCGGCGCGCGTTGCACTCCGGCCCCCGGTCGGCTAGAATACCGCCTCGGAAACGACTCGCCCCGGCCGCCTGTTCATGAACAAGACGATCGTCCTGATCGGGACATACAACGAGAGTGAGAACCTCGCCGCGATCGCCGGCGAGATCCTCGCCCTCCGCGCCGGCCTCGACATACTCGTCATAGACGACAACTCCCCCGACGGCACCGGCCGGGTCGCCGACGCCCTCGCCGCCGCACACCCGGAGGTCTCCGTCATCCACCGCCCCGGAAAGCTCGGACTCGGGACCGCCTACGTGGCGGGGTTCCGGCGCGCCCTCGAGCGCGGCTACGAGCGCGTCATCACCATGGACGCCGATTTCTCGCACCACCCCCGCTACCTCCCCGGGATCCTCCGCGCCCTCGAGACGAATGACGTCGTGGTCGGCTCCAGGTACACGAAGGGCGGGGGCGTGGAGAACTGGCCGCGGCACCGGATCCTCCTCAGCCGCGGCGGGAGCGTGTACGCCCGCCTCGTCACCGGGATGCCCAGCAGCGACGCCACCGGCGGCTTCAACGGCTACCGGCGGGAGGTGCTGGAGGGGATCGGCATCGACTCCATCCGCTCGGAGGGTTACTCGTTCCAGGTCGAGATGAAGTTCAGGTCGTGGAAGAAGGGGTACCGGATCGCCGAGATCCCGATCGTCTTCGCGGACCGCACGCGCGGCAAGTCGAAGATGAGCAAGCGGATCTTCCTCGAGGCGGTTTTCATGCTCTGGAAGATCAGGTTCGCCGACCGCGCCGCCCCGCAAACGCCCCCGCCCCACGGGGGGTGAGCCGCCCCCCCCCGGCTCTCCAGCCCATGACGTCTCGACGCCGTTCCCTTTGAGGTGGCCCGGTGGACGAATCCCCTTCCATGTGCTAGATATCAGTGGGAGGGGGAGGGGGCGATGAAATTCGCGTGCGCGTGCCTCGCCGCGGCCCTAGCGTCCTGCCGGTGCGCGGCGGCGGAAGACGGGATCATGGTCGGGGCGTTCATCCCGCCCGTGGCGGCGTACCCGGCGCAGTACCGTGATTCGATACTCAACTTCGACGCGGTCACGGGAAAGCGCCACACCCACACGATGTTCTTCTGCGCGTTCGACTACAACGGGATCGGCGCCTACCCGTACCTCTGCGACCAGATCCGGGAGGCGGGCAAGGTCCCCGTGGTCACCTGGCAGCCGGGGATCGAGGGGAGGCCCGACCCGGCCTTCTCCTTCGACTCGTTCCTGCGCGGCCGCCACGACGCCGGGATCCTGAACATGGCCCGGCAGTGCAGGGGGTTCGGGGATCCGATCGTCATGCGCTTCGCCCACGAGATGAACATCTCGAGCTCCCCCGCGTGGCCCGGGCATTGGTGGAACGGCGGCGACACGGAAAAATTCAAGGCGATGTGGCGGTACGTCCGCCGGAAGTTCGACGAGGACGGGGCGGGCAACGTCCTCTGGGCCTGGTCGCCGAACTACATGGGCTCGGCCGAGGGGCTCGACACCTTCAGCAATTACAACAACCTCTACCCCGGCGACGACGTGGTGGAGATCGTCGGCGTGAGCGGCCTGAACTACGGGAACCACCCGACGGCGGGGCCGCGGATGCCGGTCACCGTGCAATGGCTCTTCATCCCGATCCTCCGCGACCTGATGGCCGGCTAGTACGCCCCCGACGGCCTCGCCGCGACGCTGCAAGCGCTCCCGGGGCAGGGGAAGCCGCAGGCGCTGTTCGAGTTCGGGAGCGTCGGGGCGACGCCGTACATCCCGGGGAGCGCCGCATCGACCATCCCCAAGCAGGATTGGATCACGCAGGGGTACGCCGCGTTCGCGAACACGGAGGAGTTCGGTTTCCTGAAACTTGTCCTCTGGTACAACGGCGTGGCGGCGAGCGGGGATATCCCCTCCGATTTCCGCGTGGCGCGGAACGTCGGCCTCCCGGAACCGCCCGTGCCCCCGAGTTGGACCGACGCGTACCGGCGGGCCGTCTCCGACCCGGCGTTCCTCAGCACGCCCCAAGGGCTCGGGGAGATCGCCCCCGGCCCCTATCGCCGGGCGCCCTCCCTGCCGACCCTCGAATCGTACCCGAAGCACGAGTTCTGGCTGAGCGTGCATCCGGGGGGGCGCCTCCGAATGGGCTCGACGCTCTCCGCGGCGTTCTTCCTGCACCCGCCGATCGCCCCGTCGCCCTCGAACTGGGGCACCGACGCGTACGTCGCGGCGCTCCTCCCGACGGGGGAGTGGTACGCCTTCGTCTGGCCGGGGCAGTGGCGGCGGTTCAACGTCGTGGGCCCCGCGTATCCGCCCGCGGCCAAGGCCGGGCTCGACGTGAAGCGGGAGGTGCGGGGGATGGCGTTCGTGCAGGGGCTAGGGGCCGGCCTCCCGACGGGGACCTACACCGTCTATTCCGTCCTCGTCCCGAGTGGGACGGATCCGAGGGGCATGGGCCCCGACATGAAGATCGCGACGTTCGTGCTGGGGGAGTGACGCGCGCCCGCCGCGCGGTCCATCCATGAACGAGGGGGTGCGGCGGCCAGCGCGAAAGTGCTATACTGCGTGCGCCATGAAGATCCGGCTCCCGCTCTGCTCCCTGCTCCTCGCGACGCTCGCCGCCCCCGCCTTTCCCGCCGAGGGCCCCGGCATCATGCTGGGCGCCTTCATCCCCGCCACGTGGAAATACGACGAGGACATCCGCGCCTTCGACGAGGCGGCCGGCCGTTCTCACACGCACATCATGCTCTTCTGCGCCTTCGAGTACGATTTCGAGGGCGGGCCGCGGCTTCTCGACAAGGTGGGCCGGTGCGGGAAGAGCCCCGTCATCTGCTGGCAGTCGGGCCTGAACGGGAAGCCGGACCCGGCCTTCTCCAACAGGAGCTTCATCGACGGCAGGCACGACGACGGGATCAGGGCCATGGCGCGGCAGGTGGGGAACTTCGTCGCGAAATACCCCTCCCTTCCCGTCTATATCCGCTGGGCGCACGAGGCGAACATCGAGCCCGCCCCCGCATGGCCCGGCCATCCGTGGAACCACAACAGCATAGAGGAGTACGTCAGGATGTTCCGCCATGTCCACGACCTCTTCTACGCGCAGCTCGACGCGGAACAGCGGAAGCGGGTGGTCTGGACGTGGTCGGTCAACTACCTCGGGTCGGCGGAGGGGATGGAGACGTACAGCAACTGGAAGAATCTGTATCCGGGCGACGACGTGGTGGACATGACCGGCTTGAGCGGCCTGAACTACGGCGACCACCCGACCGCGGGTCCCGGCTTCCCGGTCACCGTGCAGTGGCTCTACCTGCCGATCCTGCGGGAGATGATGGCGGGCGATTACCGCAGGGGCCGCGGGGTCTCCCCGGTCGAGCTCGCCCGCGTGAGCAACGGGAAGCCGCAGGGGATCTTCGAGTTCGGGAGCGTGGAAACGCGCGGCCGCTGGGCGGGCCGGGCGGGGATGCCGCCGGCCTTGTCCGACATCCCGAAGGAGGACTGGAT
>CALLYX010000457.1 GCA_937858775.1 uncultured bacterium
GGTGGATACGGCGCGCAGGAGGCTCAAGAAGGGTATCGAGATGGGAATGCCGGAGGGACATGAGAGGGATCTCATCGTCGCGATGCTGCTGGGCTACCGGGAAAGGCTCGACGAGGAGACCGCGCGCGCATTTCGTCTCACCAACACCTATCATATCGTGGCCATCTCCGGCTTGAACGTCGGGTTCGTCTATCTGCTGGTACGCGGCGTCCTGCGCGCCGCGAGGATCCCGCGCCGGGCCGCCGCGCTGACCGCGATTCCGCTGATCTTCGCTCATGCGGTCGTCACCGGCGCGGAGATTCCGGTCATGCGGGCGACGGTGATGTTCACGGCGTTTCTAGCCGCCCCCATCCTCCGCGCCCGATCCGACATGGTCAACTCGCTCGGCGTGGCCGCCCTTGCCCTCCTCGCCTGCAACCCGCCCCTCCTCTTCGATCTCGGGTTTCAGCTTTCCTTCGCCGCCGTGCTCTCGTTGCTCCTATTCGCCGGCCCGCTGTCCAGGTGCGCCTTCGCCTTTATGCCGTGCGCGCCCCTGACCGGACAACTGCTCGTGACCAAGACGGAGCGCGCGCGATGGTTCGTCTGCAGGAATCTCATCGCCCTCTGTTCGGCCTCCGTGGCGGCGTGGATCGGGCTTGCGCCTCTCATCGCGCGGGGATTTAACCTTGTCACGGCGCTCGGCGTGATCGGGAATATCGTCGTGATACCGGCCGGGTTCGCGATCGTGTGCCTCGGCTTCTCCGGCGCGCTGATCTCGCTTGTCTGCGCGCCGCTCGCGCGCTTGGTGAACCTCGCGAATTGGGCGTCGGCGTGGCTGATGTGCGCGGCCATAGGCCGGATCGCGCGCATACCCGGCTCGTGGCTATACGTCCGATCCCCGTGCCCGGCCGCAATGCTCATCTACTACGCGACGGCGGCCGCGGCGTTGGCAATGTTGAAGGGGGCCGTCCGGGGGAGGTGGAAGGCGCTTGTCGTTTCGGCGGCCTTGCTGCTACCCCTTCTCCCGCCCGCGCTGCGGCGCGATCCGCCGGTCATGAGAATCACCTTCCTCGACGTGGGGCAGGGAGATTCGGCGTGCGTGGAGTTCCCGGACGGCGGGATCCTCCTTGTGGACGCCGGCCCTGGGGGGGGCGCGTCCGCGGGAAGGCGCGTCGTAGCGCCGTTCATAAGATCGCTGGGCCGTTCCCGCGTGGAGACCGCCCTCCTCACGCACGCGCATGACGACCACTGGGGAGGGTTCGGCGCGGTCCTGAGGGAGTTTCAGATGAACAGGGCCGTGATAGGGGCGCGCGGGCCCGCTCCTCCCCCGCCGCCCGGCGCGCACTCCGGGTTGACGCCGGCACGGGGGCCGCTGGTCAAGGTCCGCGAGGGCGATATGCTCGCGGAAGGGAAGGGGGTAAGGATAACCGTCCTCAACCCGCGAGGCGGCGAACACCTTCCGACCCAGAGCGGGGAAAACAACAGCTCGGTCGCGCTGCTGGTGTCGTTCGGAAGGACGCGCGCGCTTCTCTGCGGCGACATGGAGCGCGCCGCCGAGGAGCGGCTCTGCGGGAGCGGCCTATGCCTAAAGGCCGACCTGCTCAAGGTGGGTCACCACGGAAGCGCCTCCTCCTCCACGGAGAAGTTCCTGAGGATGGTGTCTCCGAAATGGGCGGTCATCAGCGCGGGCGCGTCGAACCGGTTCGGGCATCCCTCACCGAAGACGCTGGCGCGCCTGCGGGAGGCGGGCAGCGTTGTCCTGCGCACCGACCTCCACGGCGCCGTGACCTTTATTTCGGACGGCGAGCGATGGGAGATGAAGACGTTCAGGTAGGGCTGCACCGTATCGGCGCCGCGGGCCCGCGTCGAAAACGGAAAACTCGTGCGGCCGGCGGACGGCATGCCTATATGCCGGCGCCCGCTTCCAATGGACCGATCTCGCCGGCCGGAAGAGGATCGTGGAGTGACTGGTGGATAGCCGGGCGTACGAGGGATTCTTCATCGGTCGGCCCCCCGGATCTGCGTAATAACCTTGCGCCGCACGGCAGGCCGCCGGCGGGGCGCCCCCGCGCCCCTAGGGGATCTTATCCTCGTCCATCTTTTTCGTCCGTTCGAGGAGCTGTCTCTGAAGGTCCGAGATCGCGGCACGCGCCTCCGCTTCGGCCTTCCGGTTGATCCGGAACTCAACGTCCAGGACGTTCCCCTCCTTGAGGCCTTGGGGCAGGAATTTTACCGGCCATTCGACCGACCCCTCTCCGCCCACCTCGAGCACCGCAAGATCCTCCTCGATCCGGTCAACGATCGCCCTTACTTTCATATCGGTTCACCTCCCGTGCCGGCCAAAGTATATGCTCGCCGCCGCCCGTATTCAACCGGATTCAAGGTGCCTGGATCAAGGGTGCCGCGGCAGGAGGGGGGCTATCCGGCGCTCCGGGTGAAGATGCCGAAGAGAGGGCCGGCCTCGACGTAACGTCGGTTCCATCCGCGGGCGGAGACACATTTATGCCTTGAGTATCCCTTCGGCTCGGGGCTCGTCAGTTCAATGCCCCGCCCTGGGGACAGCGGCCGCGCCCCCGCCAGCCGGTTTTACGACAGTGATATCCGTTCTGGCGACGGCGATGGCGTTCTCCGCCACGGGCCTTGCCCCAGCGGGTAGAACGGCGAGGGCCGCGATGTATCTTCCGGGCAGGGCTTCATCGCAGATAGTGTGTTGATGGATCGGCCCGCACCAGCACTCCGTGCTCAGATAACCTTTCGCAATGGGGACGATGCCTTCCACATTGCCCCCGCCGTAAAGCATCGACCAGTATCGCCCCTTGGGCGTAATCACCACGCAATACAGGTCGACTGGATCGGCCGGTCGCGGCGGCAGGCAGCCGCTGAAGAAGACCGTCTGCCCGGGCGATACCTCGCCCTGCTTTAGGCCGCTGCTGACCGCCTCCAAGATCGGTTGAGAACAGACGCACGGCGTGGGCGCCGGCGCGGGGGTTTCTGTTGGGGACGGCGTCAATGTAGCTGTCCGAGTCGGCGTGGGTGTCTCTGTGGGCGTGTCAGTCGGGGTTGGGGTCAATGTGGGCGTATCGGTAGGTGTCGGTGTTTCAGTAGGCGTCTGAGTCGGCGTAGGGGTTTCTGTGGGTGTATCAGTCGGTGTAGGTGTCTCTGTGGGCGTCTGAGTCGGCGTAGGGGTTTCTGTGGGTGTATCAGTCGGTGTAGGTGTCTCTGTGGCTGTCTGAGTCGGTGTGGGTGTCTCTGTGGGCGTCTGAGTCGCCGTCGGCGTCAATGTAGGTGTGTCAGTAGGCGTCGGCGTCTCTGTAGGCGTCTGAGTCGGTGTGGGCGTCTCTGTGGGCGTATCGGTAGGTGTCGGTGTTTCAGTAGGCGTCTGAGTCGGCGTAGGTTCTGTGGGCGTATCAGTCGGTGTGGGCGTCTCTGTGGGCGTATCAGTCGGTGTAGGAGTCTCTGTGGGCGTGTGAGTCGGTGTGGGCGTCTCTGTGGGCGTATCGGTCGGCGTAGGTGTCTCTGTTGGCGTGTCAGTCGGGGTTGGGGTCAATGTGGGCGTATTGGTAGGGGGGGATGTGGGTGTGGCAGTGTCGGCCTTGAAAGAATACAGCGTATTGTCCATTGATCCTATGTACAGCCCGCCGTCGGAACCTATCGCCGCAGAAGAGAGATACCAAGGGCTCGTACCATAGCTCCATGCAAGCGCGCCGTCGGAAGTGAAGGCATATAGACGGTTATCCTCCGATCCCACATAGACCATTCCTTCGGAATCTAAGGCCGGAGAGCAGCCGATTGTGTTGCCTGTTTCGTAGCTCCAATCAAGCGCACCATCGGAAGCGAAGACGTAGAGACGGTTGTCGTCCGATCCCACATGGACTCTTCCGTAGGAGTCCATAGCCGGAGAGGAGCGGAGCCAGTTGCCCGTTTCGTAGCTCCAATCAAGCGTGCCGTCGGGGAAAAAGACGTAGAGACGGTTGTTGTTCGATCCCACATGGACTCTTCCTTCGGAATCTATGGTCGGAGAAGAGGCGAGAGAAACACTTGTTTGATAACTCCAGGCGAGCGAGCCGCTGGACCTTATAGCATAGACAACGCTATTCTCCGACCCCACATAGACCATACCGCTGGGATCTATCGCCGGAGAGCAGGAGTATCCCTGGTCTGCCAGATATCTCCAGATCAAAGCGCCATTGGAACTCAAGCAATATAAAGAAGCATCCTGCGAACCTATATACACCCTTCCGTCGGAGCCTATCGCCGGAGAGGAAACGATATAATAGTTAACTGTATAATAGCTCCATGCAAGCGTGCCGCCGGGAGTGAAGGCATAGATTCTTGCATCCGCCGATCCCACATAAATTCTTCCATCAGCGACTATCGCAGGAGAGGAGACTATATCGAAACCTGTTTTATAACTCCAGGCGAGCGCGCCGCCAGGCATAAAAGCATAGAGATAACTATCCTGAGAACCCACATACACCCTCCCGTCGGGGCCTATCGCCGGTGAGGATTGGATGTCCTGCCCAGTGGCATATGACCATGCCAGCTTGCAGTTCCGCGGGCCCTCGTACTGGCTCCGGCCGGTATGCCTTTCGTCATGCCTGAACATCGGCCACGGGCTGTTCGCGAGCTGCGCATGGGCACCGTGGTTGAAGACGGCACAACATATCGCGGCAATCGGGAGGCAGTGCCTTTTCACGCGCATGTCGGCCCTCTTGGGTCTGAGTGATGCCGGGGCTTCCGGCTGTCTATGTCCGATTCCGAGCGTGGGGCGGTCATGGCGGCTAAAAGTGCGACAAGAACCGCCAAAGTATATGCGCGCCGCCGCCCGTATTCAACCGGATTTTCATTGCCAGGACATTCCCCGTTTTTCAGGGGCAGAATACTCCAACTGGTTTTAATAGAGGGGGATAGGAGAATCAGGAAGTGAAAATGTGGCCTGCGCTGTGGTAGGGTGATTTTGGGACAAAAAAAGCGCC
>CALLYX010000458.1 GCA_937858775.1 uncultured bacterium
ATCCGGCCGGGCGCGGCCGTGAACGTGGTTGCCTTCTCGCGCGGCGCCGCCCCCATGCGCGAGGGGTGGGGAACGACGACCGACGCTGCACGCCTGCAAGCTGCCATGAGAGGCACGGCGCCAGACCTGTCGCGACTTGTCGAAGCCGGAAAACCCTGGACATGCTGGCCGATCCACGTGGTTGAGCAAGGTTCGCGCTGGGTAGCCGGATCGGGGCTTGCCCTGATCGGCGACGCCGCCCACGCCATGCACCCGCTGGCCGGGCAGGGCCTGAACGTCGGCCTGGGCGATGCCGCCGAGTTGGCGCAGGTGCTGGCCGCGCGAGAGCCGTGGCGCTCGCCGGGCGATTTGAAGCTGCTGCGCCGCTACGAGCGCGCCCGCCAGGGCGACTGGCTGCGCATGAGCCTGGCCACCGACGGCCTGCAGCAACTGTTTGGCCGGCCCGAACCCGTCGCCGCGCTGCTGCGCAACTGGGGCATGGCCGCGTTCGACCACGCACTCGCCTGCGCGGCCGCCCTGGCGAACCTCGCCATCTTCAAAAAGGAGCGGGTGCTTGAGCGTCTCAAGCCCAAGATCGCCCTTCTCGGGAGGATGCTCGGGAGGATAGCCGCCCTCCCCCGCGTCGGCGACGTGCGCCAGTGCGGATTTATGGCGGGGGTGGAGCTCGTGCGGTCGAAAAAGACGAAACGCCCGTACGCATACGGCAGCCGCGTAGGGCATCGGGTCTGCATGCGGGCGAGGCGGTACGGGGTCATCCTCAGGCCCCTCGGAGATGTCATCGTGATCCTCCCCCCCCTTTCCATCTCCGCCAGGGACCTCGCGCGCCTATGCCGCGTGGTCGAGCGGTGCATCAAGGAGGAGACGGAGGGGGGGCGCCCGTCCCGGGTGGCCCGCCGCCGTGGAAAACCCCGGAGTTATCCACAGCGTAGCGCACTTATCCACAGCGTAGCGCAGACTTAAGTCTGCGCTACAAGGCTTCGCGGTGGGGCGGCGCGAGGCGAATCTTCGCGGTGGGGCGGCATTAGCTCAGTTATCCACAGCGTAGCGCAGACTTAAGTCTGCGCTACGCGTCCTTTCGAGGTGGGGCGGCGCGAGGCGAATCTTCGCCGCAGGGGACGTCAGGCGGGCGAACGCGGGAGGGCGATGCCGTGGGAGTGGCGTATCTCATCACCGGCACGGATACGGGGGTTGGGAAGACCGTCGTCACCGCCCTGCTCGCCTCGTCCCTCCGCGGCCGCGGAGTGGACGCCGGCGTGATGAAGCCGGTGGCGAGCGGGTGCGATGAGGGTGAGTACGGGTTGTTCTCCCCCGACACGCTTTTCTTCGAAAAGGCCCTCGGGCTTCCCGATCCGCCACGGCTCGTGAATCCTGTCCGCTACCGCGCCCCGCTCGCCCCCTCGGTTGCGGCCGGGAAGGAGGGGAGGTCGCTCGACATCTCCTCTCTCGACCTGGCGTACGCCGAGTTGCGCCGCCGGCGCGAGGTGCTCCTCGTGGAGGGTGTCGGCGGCCTTCTCGTCCCGCTCCAGGGCCGGTTCACCGTCGCCGATCTCGCACTCGGGTGGGAGCTCCCGCTGATCGTCGTGGCCCGCCCTTCCCTCGGCACGATCAACCACGCCGCCCTCACCATCCTCCACGCCCGCTCCCGCGGCATCCCCGTCGAGGGCTTCCTCTTCAACGCCGCGCGCCCCGGCGGGGAGGCTCCCGGGATGCTCCAAGACAACGCCGCCGCGATCACCCTCCTCACCGGCGCGCGGTTCCTCGGCTCGATCCCCTGGGGCGGCGGGGATCCGCTCGCGCCGGACGCGTGGGGGCGCCTCCTCGCCGCGGCCGCGCCGGCCGCCGGATCGCTCCTCAAGGCCGGGACGCGCGGGAGGGGGCCGGGGGGAGATGCGCCCTCCATGGGGACATTCCCCATTATTTAGCCATGGAAAGTCATAGCATATTGGTAAGACGCGGGTTCGCACTTTCAAGAAGTGGAATCCGTCATTTCTGAATAAGAGCGCTTGCGGTTACAAGAAATCGGAACAACACTGCTTTGTGGCAGCCCTCGAGAAGCAGGCCAGGTGGAACGTAATCCATTGTAATGGGGCCGATTAGAGCGCTCATTCCTTGCCCTGCGATTCTCAAAACTGGGGATATTGTATCCCCAGTTTTTCAGGTTTATCTGTGCGTTTCACCTCTTATCCGAAAACTGGGAAAAGTCCAGGCCCTCCATGGATTGAATCTCAAAACCGGATATTTTGACCTGGCTATTACGCGACTTCCTTGAGGAGTTGCCCCCCCCGTGCAACAAGAGGTTCAGTGCCGCTCCGAGAGGGGCGGCGGACATTCGCAGGCCTGTCACAGCGGGCGTCGATCTCGACCGCGTCTTCTCGGTGAAGACGGACCGCGCGCCCCGCAACGACTTCACTACCGCCCACGGCCGGAAGCCCCGCCGGGTGCGGGAACGCGTGCGGGCGAAGATGCCCACGGTCGAGGAGCGGCTCGATGGCCCGATGATGGCCGCCCACAAGGGCCGGGTGGCGAGGTTCAAGGAGATAGTCGCGGGACCGGGACGGATGAGGGAGCGCGGCGCACATCCGTTGAAGCCCACGCGGGCCCATCCGCCTCCTTTCGATCGTCCATGGCGCAAGCGCGTATCGCCCAGCGCGCCGCCGGCGGCCTCGCACTGCCGGGATCGTTTGTCCGAGGACGGCCCGGCAGGACGGCCACGGGAAAGAACCGAATGAATCGGCATCTTTCCCGGCCGCCCCCCAGGGGGCCAGGAGGAGATGCGCCCTCCACGCACTGAATCCCAAAACCGGACATTTTAGCTTTGCCATTACAACAGTTGGACGGCGCCTTGCAAAGCCGCCCGCCCGGTGCTATCATCCTGCTTTTACATGCGCGATCGGGGGCGCCGCGTTCGCGGGGGGGGACGGAGGGCGTGGTGGGCGGTATGAAGAAACGAACCGTGGCGGTCGCGGGGGTCGGCATCGCCCTCTTCTGCCTGTTCCTGGCATTTCGCAACGTCCCGTTCGGCGACCTCTGGGCCGCACTCCGACGCGCGGAGTACGTCTGGCTCGTCCCCGCTATGGCGTTCGTCGCCTGCTCGATGATCTTCAGGGTGTTCCGCTGGCGGTGCCTGCTCTCGCCCATGAAGCGGATCGGCTTCTGGGACCTCTTCTCCGCCATCAGCATCTGCTTCATGATGAACAACATCCTCCCCGCCCGGAGCGGGGAGTTCATCCGCGCCATACTCGTCGGAAAGAAACACGGCGTGAGCTTCAGCACCGTGCTCGCCACGGTGGTGCTGGAGAGGATCTCCGACGCCCTCTGCGTCATGGCCTTTTTCATCCTCCTCGTCTTCTCCCTAAGCGTGAGCCCCGACATCAAGCAGCTCGCCGTCGCCCTCGTGGCCGGCTACCTCGGCCTCCTCGCCCTCATGGTCGCCGCGCGCGTGTATCCGCGCGCCGTCGAGGGGGCGGCGTACCGTCTCTTCGCGTGGATCTCGCCTCGCGCCGCGCTGAAGGTGCGCGGGGCGGCGGCGTCGTTCGTAGACGGGTTGAGCGTCCTGAAGGACGGCCCCCAGGTGGCGTACGTCGTGGGGCATTCGGTCCTCATCTGGACCGGGATACTCCTCACCTACTACTGCATCAACCGCGCCTTCGGGGTGAGGGGGCTCGGCTTTCCGGGGTACGCCCTTCTCCTGTCGATGCTCTCCGTCGCCGTGATGGTCCCGAGCCCCGGTTACCTGGGCTCTTTTCACCTCGCGTACAAGAAGGCGCTCACCGTCTTCGGCCACGCCGGGAACGTCGCGCTCGCCTGCGGATGGGTCGCGTGGGGTTCCCAATACATCTTCATCAACCTCGTCGGCGTCGTCTGCCTATGGCGCGAGGGAATGAGCTTCAGCGTCCTCAGGCGGGAGAAGGAAGCGGCGGAGGGCGAACTCGGCGGCGGCTGAAGGGGGGGCCGCCGCGCGGCAGAAGGAAAGGAGCGGTGTAGAGCGGATGAAGGCGATGCTTCGGAACCTCAGGCAA
This sequence comes from uncultured bacterium, assembly GCA_937858775.1. Taxonomy (GTDB): domain Bacteria; phylum Auribacterota; class Tritonobacteria; order UBA1439; family UBA1439; genus UBA1439. The sequence goes on from CALLYX010000458.1 coordinate 4,020, forward strand.
TCGGTGGATTACATCCACGCCGTCACGGATATCCAGCCCCAGATCGCCCTGGTGCTGGGGTCGGGGCTGGGGGCGGTCGTGCGCGACATCAAGAATCCCGTGAAGATCTCCTACTACAATATCCCCCACTTCCCGATGGCCACGATCGAGGGGCACGCCGGCGAGCTGGTGCTCGGCACCCTCTGCGGCAAGCGGGTGGTCGCGATGTCCGGGCGGTTCCACTACTACGAGGGCCACTCGCTCGCGAACATCACCTATCCGGTGCGGGTCATGAAGTTCCTAGGCGCGCACATCCTCATCGTCACGAACGCGGCGGGGGCGATCAACCGCTCGTTCAAGGTGGGGGACTTCATGCTCGTCACCGACCATATCAACAACTTCAAGCAGGATCCGCTGCGCGGCGAGCACTCCGACGAGCTCGGCCCCCGTTTCGTCGACATGTCCTACCCGTACGACCCGAACCTGCTCGCCCTCGCAGAGAGGGTTGCGAAGAGGGAGAGAATCAGGTTCCAGAAGGGGGTCTACCTCGCCTCCACGGGCCCCTCCTACGAGACCCCGGCCGAGATTCGCGGCTACGCCATCCTGGGGGCGGACGCCGCGGGGATGTCCACGATCCCCGAGGTCATCGTCGCCCGCCAGATGAGGATGAGGGTCCTCGGCATCTCCTGCATGACGAACATGGCCGCCGGCGTCCTCGACAAGCCGCTCAGCCACGCGGAGGTGATCGAGACGACCCGCCGCGTGAAGGGGGACTTCGGCCGCCTCATAAAGGCGATCGTCAAGGAGATCCGGATCTAGCCCCGCGGGCCCCCGGAGACGTCCCATGAGCCCGAGCGCCCTCGTGAGCCGGCCCGTGCCGGAGAGCGCCCTCGCCCTTCTCCGCGGCGAGGGGATCGCGTACGACCTCAACGCCGAGGACCGCCCCCTCTCCCCCGACGAGCTGGTCTCGCGCCTCCGCGGGCGCGAGGGGCTTCTCTGCCTGCTGACCGACCGCGTGGACGACGATCTCCTCTCCCGCTGCCCGTCCCTTAAGGGGATCGCTGTCGCCGCCGCCGGTTACGACAATATCGACGCCGCGGCCGCCGCCAGGCGCGGGATCCAGGTGAGCAACGCCCCCGGCGTCCTCACCGAGACGACCGCCGACCTCGCGTGGGCGCTTCTCCTCGCCGTCGCGCGCCGGATCCCGGAGGCGGACCGCTATACCCGCTCGGGCCGATTCGAGCGGTGGGGGATCGCGCTCATGCTCGGCGCGGACATCCACGGAAAGACGCTCGGGATCGTGGGGGCGGGGAGGATCGGTACGGCGGTCGCCATGCGCTCGCGCGGCTTCGGAATGCGGCTCCTCTACTGCTCCCGCCGTCGGAACGAGGTGATGGAGCGCGAGCTCGGCGCCCGGCGGGCGACGCTCGACGCGCTCCTCGCGGGGTCGGATTTCGTGTCGCTTCACGTGCCGCTCACGCCGGAGACCAGGCGCCTGATAGGGGAGAGGGAGCTCGGGATGATGAAACCGGGGGCGTACCTCGTGAACACGTCGCGCGGGGCCGTGGTCGACGAGGCGGCGCTGGTCCGCGCGCTGCGGGGGGGGAGGATCGCCGGAGCCGGGCTGGACGTCTACGAGGACGAGCCGCGTCTCGCCGAGGGGCTGGCCGGGCTCGACAACGCCGTGTTGCTGCCCCACATCGGGAGCGCGAGCGCCGAGACGCGCGCGCGGATGGCGGAGACGGCGGCGGCGAACCTGGCGGCGATGCTGAGGGGCGAGCGGGCGCCGAACTGCGTCAATCCCTGAGCGGGCGCTTCCGGCCCGCCGGATTGCGGGGCGGGGGAAGGGGTGGGCGCGGGGCCCTCCATGATCTTCTTCCGCGCGGTCTCCGAGTTCTTCAGGGCGACGGCGTTGTCCGGCTCGATCCCGAGCGACGCCTCCCACTCCCGGAGCGCCCCCGCCGCGTCCCCGCGCATGTAGCGGAGCGCCCCGAGGTTGTTGTGCGCCTTGACTGAGCGGGGGTCGAGTTCGATCGCCTTCAGGAAGTACCCCCCCGCCTCGTCGGCCCGCCCCGCCCTCAGGAGGGCGACCCCGTAGATCGTGAAGGCGTCCGGGGTTTTCCAGAGCGGGCCCGGGTTGAGGGAGGCGACCGCCTCGCGGCAGCGCCCGGTGTCGATATAGAGAGCGGCGAGGGCGGAAAACGCCGTCAGGTCCCATGGGCGCACCCGAAGCGTCTCCCTGAAAGTCTCCTCCGCCTCCCGGACCCTCCCCTGGCGCAGCCGCGCGAACCCGATGAGGTTGTTCGCCTCGGTGGAGGCGATCCCCATCGCGCGCCAGCGCGCGTATTGCGCCGCGGCGTCGTCGAGCCTGCCGAGCCGCTCGTAGGCGATCCCCAGGTTCTTGTAGAGGTAGATATCCTGGAAGTTCACAGCGCTCCGCTCGAGGAGGGCGGCGCCCTCGGCGTAACGGCCGAGATGGACGAGCGTCGATCCCGTGTAGAAGCCGAGCTGGCCCGACGACGGGAAGAGCCCCAGCGCCTTCCGGAACCAGTGGAGGGCCTCGGGCATGCGCCGCATGTAGTTCATGGTGG
>CALLYX010000459.1 GCA_937858775.1 uncultured bacterium
CCCGTAGGCGGCGAGATTGGCGCGGGCCAGGGCCAGGCGCAGCGGATCGCAGTCCAGCCCGGCGACGCGCACGCCCGGCAGCGCAGCCAGGGTCAGCGTGTCCCCGCCGATGCCGCAGGCGAGGTCGGCCAGCCGCGCGTAGCCGCCCTCGGCGAAGCGGCGCGCCCGCCACGCGCTGACGATCTCGCCGCTGGCCTGTTCGAGCGCGTCCGCCGTGAAGAACATGGCCCCCGCCCGGCTGAACTTGGCGGCAGCGCGAGCGCGCAGGCGGGCCTCCTCCCTCCCCGATCCAGGCATTCGACGGCGAGCAGCATGATGAGTGGAAGCCAGTGCCACGGCCAGGCGGCGTTTATGAGCAGGAAGCTGAAGACGACGGGGAAGGAGAAGCCGTAGGTCGCGGAGGCGACGAACGCCGCCGGTGGGGAGAGGCGGAGCCTGCGCGCCAGGAAATAGAGTGAAACGGCGCCGAGGGCCAGATGCGCGGCGATGACCGCGACGAAGTGAAACCTGGTGGAGAATAGATAACAGGCGAGGCCGACCGGGTAGGTGAAGGCGTATTGCGGGTCGGCGAAGAGCACGGTCCCCGCCTGCGAGAAGGGGGACCAGAGGGGAAGGGCGCCGCCGCCCAGCATCCCCCTGATGCATTGAAGGGCCGGGATGTAGGAGAGATAATCCTCGTAGAGGTGCCCGGGGTCGCGCACGATGGGGACCCGCGCGCAAAAGAGCATCCTCCCCCAGAAGGCGGCGAGCGCCGCGATCAGCGCCGCCACGGGGAGGAGGTCGCGCCTTTTGCCGGACGGGATCATGCTCAGACGCCGAGAGTGAAGCGAGCGATCATCCGCGCGTACTCTCTGATATTCCTGAGTATCTTCATCTTGCTCGGCCCCAGCTTGATGCCGTAGAGGAGGACGGTAGGGGTCTCGGAGAACCGTATCCTGGGCGGCGGCAGCCTGTGGAGCTTGATGAGCAGCTCCGCCATGCTGGTGAAACCGGGGGCCTCGAATATCCTCTCCCCGTAACGGTCAAAGGCCCGCCTGAGGGCGGAGGGGCGGTAGATCCGGTAGAAGATAGTGTAGTCGGTGATCCCGGGGATCCGGTAGAGGGCGGTGAGGATGAAGCGCGCCATCCAGCTCAGGCAGAGCCGCCCAGGGGGGACGTTCCTGACCACGCTGCCCTTCCGGTAGCGCGATGAGACGACCACGTCGTATCCCTTCCGTATCTCCGCGATCAACTCCTCGATATGGGCGGGCTGGTGGGTGTTGTCGGCGTCCATGGTGAGGATGAAGTCGTCCTCGCCGGCCTCCTCCAGGGCCCTCGTGAACCCTGTGTGGAAGGCCCTGTCGACGCCCCTGTTTACGCCGTGGCGCACCAGCTCGGCGGGGATCCGCTTCGTCGCCCCGATGACCTTCTCCCCGGTGCCGTCGCTGCTCCCGTCGTCCACGACGATGATCCGGTAACGCATGCCGTTCAGGGACGGGCGCGCCATGACCCCGGCGACGGCCTCCATCAGCTCGACGATGCAGTGCGCCTCGTTGTAGGCGGGGAGAACGATGAAGAGCATGGGCTCTTTCCTGCGCCGCGCGCCGCGCGCCTCGCTCAGCGGGATTTGGGGATGGCCGTGCACCGCGCTATACTATACAATAGCGCCCCGAGGAGTCAACCCGTGACCGAAATCGTCTTCATATACCCGCCCCTCAGGCGCGGCGAGGTGTACGGACCGTTCGAGAACGCGGAGAACGTCCTCCCCCCGCTCGGCATCGCCTCCCTCGCCGCCGTCTGCCGCGAGGCGGGGAAGACTGTCTCTATCGTCGACGCCGTGGCCGAGCGCCTCTCGCTCGAGGAGACGGCGCGTCGCGTCGCGGCCCTGCGCCCTGCGGCGGCCGGGATAAGCGCGGCGACCGTGGGCATAGAGAACGCCGGGCGCCTGGCGGGCCTCCTCAAGGAGGCCCGCCCGCGAACCGCCGTCATCGTCGGCGGCCCACACGTGACCGCCGTCCCCGGGAAGACCCTCTCCCTCTTCGGGGCGATCGACGTCGCCGTCATCGGGGAGGGCGAGCGGACGATCCTCGACCTCCTCGACACGCTCGGGCGCGGGGGGGACCTCTCGACGGTGCGGGGGATCGCATTCCGGGGGGCGGGGGGCGTGACCGCGACGCCGCCCCGGCCGTTCGTCGAGGATCTCGACTCCCTACCGATCCCCGCATACGATCTCCTTCCCGACCTGGCGCGCCTTTATCGTCCCGCCGCGCACAACTTCAAGCGCCTCCCCTCGACCTCCATGATCACCTCGCGGGGATGCCCGGGGAGGTGCATCTTCTGCGACCTGAAGACGTTCGGGAACCGGTGCCGTAGGAACAGCATCCCGTACACGATGCGGGTCGTGGAGCGCCTGATCTCCGACTTCGGCATCCGCGACGTGCGGATCCCCGACGACACCTTCGTCATCGACCGCGCGCACGTCCTCTCCTTCTGCGGCGAGATCGTAAGGCGCGGCCTGGACATAAGCTGGTCGTGCCAGGCCCGCGTCAACCTGGTGGACCCCGAACTGCTGCGCGCCATGAGGCGCGCGGGGTGCTGGCAGGTGGACTACGGCATCGAGAGCGGAAGCCGGAAGATCCTGGAGACGCTCCGGAAGGGGATCACGCCCGCGCAGACGCTCCGTGCGCTCCGCTGGACGAGGGACGCCGGCATTCAGGCCAAGGGCTACTTCATGATCGGAAGCCCGGGCGAGACTCCCGAGACGATCCGGGAGACGATCGCGTTCGCCCGCAAGGCGGCGCTCGACAGTTTCCAGGTCAGCTTCTTCACCCCATTCCCGGGGAGCCCCGTCTACGACGAGATAGCGCGGCACGGCGTCCTGGAGGAGAAGTGGGGGTCCATGAGCATCTGGAACCCGGTCTTCGTCCCGCACGGGATGACGAAGGGGCAGCTCGTGGACGCCTCCCGCCGAGCCCTGCGCTCTTTCTATCTGAGGCCGCGGACGATCCTCCGCTACCTCACCAGGATACGCACCATGGGGGGCTTGAGGGACGTGGCGAGGAGCGGCCTCCTCGTCATGCACTACATCTTCGCCAGGCGCGGGGGGGGCGCCGCCGGCCCGCGGCGCGAGGCCCCCCGCCCCCATGCCGGGCGCGGGAAATAGCTCTTGCCTCCGCCCCCGCGTGTGGTAGCATGAAGCCCTTTTCCGCGTCCGGAGGGCGGTGCCGATGAAGATCCTTGTCACAGGCGGCCTGGGAACGGTCGGCTCGCCGCTCGCCGACGAGCTCCGCCGGAGGGGGCACGAGGTGTGGGTGGCGGACCGCGCCCACCACCACGGCCTCGGCGGCCGCTACTACTTCCGCTGCGACATCGGCTACGCCCGCCAGGTCCAGGAGATCTTCGAGCGGCAGCCGTTCGACTGCGTCTATCATCTCGCGGCGGAGTTCGGGCGGCGCAACGGGGAGGATTTCAACGAGAACCTCTGGCAGACGAACGTCGTCGGCACGAAGAACATCATCCGGGCGCAGGAGAGGCACCGCTTCCGGATGATCATCACCTCGAGCTCGGAGGTGTACGGGGATTACAAGGGCCTCATGACGGAGGACGTCTGGCGGAAGGTGATGATCCGTCAACTGAACGACTACGCCATCACCAAGCACGTCAACGAGCTCCAGGTGCTCAACTCAGCCGACCGCGCCGGCACCGAGACGGTCCGGATACGCCTATTCAACACCTACGGCCCGGGGGAGTACTACTCCGAGTACCGGAGCGCCATCTGCCAGTTCATATACCGCGCCCTCTTCGGCCTCCCGATCCAGGTCTACCTCAACCACCACCGCCAATCAACCTATATCGACGACGCGGTGCGGACGCTCGCCAACATCTGCGAGCGGTTCAAGCCGGGCGAGGCGTACAACATCTGCGGGGACGAGTACCACGACATCAAGTGCCTCACGGACATGATCCTCTCCGAGCTCGAGATGGACGATTCCCTTGTGGAGTATATCGCGGTCGAGGAGCACAACACGCTGGACAAGAAGGGCGACAGCGCCAAGGCGCGCCGGGACCTCGACCACCGCTACACAGTCAAGCTCGCCGAGGGGATCCCGCTCACGATAGCGTGGCAGAAGAAGGTCTACGGCGTGAAATAGTCCCCGGTCAACGCCCGGGGACGGGCGGATCGGCGACGATCTCCATTATCCTGCCGGCGGCCCGCCCGTCCCAGAGCTCGGGCACGCTCCCCCGCTTGACCTCGCCCCGCAGGATCTTCCCCGCCTCGCGCACGATCCGCTCACGGGAGGTCCCCACCACGATGTTCGTGCCGACCTCGACCGTCACCGGCCGTTCCGTGTTCTCCCGCAGCGTCAGGCAGGGGACGCCGAAGACCGTCGTCTCCTCCTGGATCCCGCCCGAGTCGGTGAAGACGATGCGCGCCCCCTTCACCATGGCCGCGAACTCGAGGTACGGGAGCGGATCGAGCATCTGGAGACCGCGCTCGCGCGGCGCACCGCCCTCGCCTAGGGAATGCAGGCGGCCGCCGAGGCCGAACCCCGCGATCCGCTTCTGCGTCCGGGGATGGGCCGGGAAGAAGATCGGGATCCCCGCCGCTATCTCGCAGAGCGCCTCGATGATGCCGCGGAGGACGGAGGGCTCGTCGACGTTGCTCGGGCGGTGGAGCGTGAGGAGGCCGTAGCCGCCCCCCGCCCCCCCCAGGAAGCGCGGGGGCCTCGCCTCTGGGAGACGCGCGAGGAGGGTGTCGATCATCACGTTCCCCACGAAGCGGATCTTCTCCCGCGGCACCCCCTCCCGCAGCAGGTTCGCCTCCGCGCCGCGGCAGGAGGTGAAGAGGATGTCGGAGAGGGAGTCGGTGAGGGTGCGGTTGATCTCCTCGGGCATCCCGCGGTCGAAGCTCCGCAACCCCGACTCGACGTGCGCGATGAGCGGCCTCCTGAGCCCGGTGGAGACGGGAGCGGCATACGTCACCTTGGAGGCGGCGAGGGCGCAGGCGAGCGTGGAGTTCACGTCGCCGACCACGACGACGATCTCCGGCTCGATCTTCTCGACGACCTTCTCGAACCCCTCGATCACCTTGGCCGTCTGCTCCCCGTGAGTCCCGGAGCCCGCGCCGAGGAAGACGTCGGGCTCGCGTATGCCGAGCTGTTCGAAGAAGGAGTGCGACATCTCGTAGTCGTAATGCTGGCCGGTGTGCACCAGCGCGACGGCGAGGCCAGGGTGGGCCTTAGCGGCCTCGAGGAGAGGCGCCACCTTGACGAAGTTCGGCCGGGTCCCGGCTGCGATGACCGCCACGGGGCCTGTCCTTTCCGCCCTGCCGCCGTGGAGGGTGAAAAGATCCTCGTCCCTGAGCTGGGAAATGCCATAGGCGACGGCCTGCAGGTCGTTGATGAGCCCTGCTCTCTTGAACCCGAGCTCCTGCTCAAGGCTCCCTGCGTCGATCTCCCACGGAAGGTTCGTGATCCGCGCCTTCGCTCCCATGACCGGCCCGGCCACGCCGAAGCTGCCGGCCGAAATGTGGTGGGGGCAATCGGCCAGAAACTCCTCGATGATCAGTTCCAGCGAGTGATACTGCTGGCTGGGGAAGGTGCGCTCCAGCACCGGGTGGCGGTCGATGAGCGCGGCGCTCTCTTGGGCGTCGAAGAGGGCCAGGACAGTTTTGGTTCCACCGATGTCGCCTGCGAGTAACATGGCATCACTTGACGATTTGAATCATGCCGTAGAAGGCTACGTGGTTACGAATGTTCTCGGCCGCCGGCTTGGGTGTGGGGTAGTACCAGGCGGCGTTGCGGACTTCCTGGCCGTCGACTACGACGTTGTAGTAGCTGGCCACGCCCTTCCACGGACAAGTCGTGTGGCGGTCGCTGTCGCGGAAGTATTGACGATTGATGGCGTCCGGCGGGAAGTAGTGGTTGCCCTCGACGAGTTCGGTGTGGTCGCTCTGGGCCAGAACGACGCCGTTCCAGATGGCTTGAGTCATACGGCTCTCCTGTGTTCAATGGTCGCACCGGCGGTCGGGCGAAGGCGGCGCGAGAGGGGTTGGTTGTCTCAGTCGTCGGCCACAGCCAGGGCCAACGCCAGTTGCAGGGCGCGCAGTTCGTCGCGGCAGTCGGCGCAGAGGGCCAAATGATGCTCGACAAGGGGGCCATTCTCAAGCACCCGCTTTTGACTGACCAGGCAGTCCACGTACTCATCGAGGCGGGCGAACACCTCTTCACACGACAACTCATCGTCGCGCGTGTCACAGAGCAGGTAGAGGAGCCGGTCTATCGAGGGGTCGTCGAGGGGAACGTCGATGTTTGGCTCAGACGGAACAGGACGCTCCAGGAGCTGTCGTATGGTGTCGATCACGCTTGACATTCTGCCTCTCTGACGCATCCTTGCCAATCTTTCTTACCACTCTCAGTGCGTCGCACTTTCTTGAGTGCGTCGCACTTTCCTTGCGAACCCGTCAAGAAGGTGCAACTCTCAGTGCGTCGCACTTTCCTGAGTGCGTCGCACTTTCCTTGCGAACCCGTCAAGAAGGTGCAACTCTCAGTGCGTCGCACTTTCCTGAGTGCGTCGCACTTTCCTTGCGAACCCGTCAAGAAG
>CALLYX010000460.1 GCA_937858775.1 uncultured bacterium
CCCTCGGCTCTACCGGAATCCCCGCGCGCCGACCGAGGGCCCGCGCGAGATCGAGCGCCTGATTGAATCCCCGTTCCCTCATGCGCTCCGGCGCGATCGGCACCGGGACGAGGGCGTCGTAAGCTGCGCCGATGACCACCGCCTCTTTTACCATCCGGCGTCCAATCCGCTGCCCGTTCGAAAAACCCGCTCATGCCCCGCGGGCGAGCGTGAAGACGTCGACCGCCGCCGCCCCGGCCCGCCGGAGCGCCTTGACGCATTCGCCCACGGTCGCCCCCGTCGTGTAGACGTCGTCGATCAAAAGGAGGCGCCTCCCACGGACCGCGCCGGGGTCCGGGACGGAAAACACCCCCCTGACACTCGCGCGCCGCGCCGCCCTGGTGAGCGTGCGCTGGGCGGGGCGCCCCCCCGCGCGCCCGAGCGCCCTCGGCTCTACCGGAATCCCCGCGCGCCGACCGAGGGCCCGCGCGAGATCGAGCGCCTGATTGAATCCCCGTTCCCTCATGCGCTCCGGCGCGATCGGCACCGGGACGAGGGCGTCGTAAGCCGACCCGGGGATCTCCCGGGCTAACCACTCCGCCATGAAGAGCCCCATGGCGGCCGAGAGCTCCCGGCGATCGCGGAACTTCATCAGGTGGACGCACTCCCGAAGCGATCCTTCGTACCGCCCAGCCGCGCGGCAGATCCCGTACTGCGGTTCTTCCAGGCGGCATTCCCCGCACGGGGTATCGAAGGGGACAAGGGTCCCGCCGGCGATCTCCCTCCCGCAGCGCGGGCAGTACGGCTGCCGGACGGAGGGGAGGGCCTCCCAGCACGGCCCGCAGAGGCAGATCGCGCGCGACGGGGGGAGCGGGGCGCCGCATAGCGCGCAATGGGCCGGGAATACGAGATTGACGAGCCCACGCCAAAGGGCGGCGCACACGGATTGCGTGCCGATCTCCCCCATGGCCCCCCCGGGGGGGCCGCGCGACGCCGGCCGCTCCCTGCGTCAGGTCCCCATCTCCCACGAGGCGAGGTACTTCTTCTGCTCGGGGGTCAGGGTGTCCATCGAGGCCCCCATCGTCTTCAGCTTCAGGCGCGCCACCCAGTCGTCTATCTTCTCGGGGACGGTGTAGACCTTCGGCTTCAGGGCGCGGTGGTTCTTCACGCAATACTCGGTGGTGAGGGCCTGGACCGCGAAGCTCATGTCCATCACAGACGCCGGGTGCCCCTCGGCGGCGGCGAGGTTGATGAGGCGGCCCTCGGCCAGGATATAGACCCTCCGCCCACCCGGAAGTACGTACTCGTCGACGAAGCCGCGCACCTGGCGGTTCACCTTCTTCGCCATCTTCTCCAGCCCCTCGACATCTATCTCCACGTTGAAATGGCCGGAGTTGGCTACAAGGGCCCCGTCCTTCATGGCCCTGAAATGCTCAGGGCGGATGACGTGGATATCCCCGGTGAGCGTGCAAAACAGGTCGCCGATGCGGGCCGCCCGCGCCATCGGCATCACGCGGTACCCGTCCATCAGGGCCTCGAGGGCCCGGATCGGGTTGACCTCCGTTACGACGACGTTCGCCCCCATGCCGCGGCAGCGGCTCGCGAAACCGCGCCCGCACCATCCGTAACCGGCCACGACCACCGTGCTGCCCGCGAGGAGGATGTCGGTCGCTCGAATGATGCCGTCGACGGTGGACTGCCCCGTCCCGTAGCGGTTGTCGAACATATGCTTGGTGGCGGCGTCGTTCACCGCGATGACCGGGAACTTGAGGGCCCCGTCCTTCTCCATAGCCCGGAGCCGGATGACCCCGGTCGTCGTCTCCTCCATGCTCCCCATGATCTGCGGGGCCATCTCCGGGTGGTCGGAATGGATCGCGGAGACGAGGTCGGCCCCGTCGTCCATGGTGATGCGCGGGCTGTGCCTGATGGCGGCGTGGATGTGCGCGTAGTAGGTCTTTCGATCCTCGCCCTTTATCGCCTGGACCTTGATCCCGTACCGCTTCACGAGACTCGCGGCGACGTCGTCCTGGGTGCTCAAGGGATTGGATGCGCAGAGCAGGAGGTCGGCCCCCCCTGCTTGAAGGGTCCTGGCCAGGTTGGCGGTCTCGGCGGTCACGTGGAGGCACGCCGACATCCTGAGGCCCTTGAGCGGCTTCTCCCTCTCGAAGCGCCGGCGGACAAGCCGGAGCACCGGCATCTCCTGGTTGGCCCACTCGATCCTCTTCGTCCCCGCCGCCGCGAGGCCGATATCCCTGATGTCGCACCCCGTTGCCTTTGCCATGTCGTGGTGTCCTCTCGCGCGCGTCCCCTTACAGGCCCGCGTCCTTTCTAAGGTCGGCTGCCTTGTCGGTCCTCTCCCAGGTGAAGTTCGGGTGCGGGCGGCCGAAGTGCCCGTTCCGCGCCGTCTCCTTGTAGATCGGGCGGCGCAGCCCCAGGTGGGAGATCATCCCGGCCGGGGTGAGGGGGAAGTGCTTCCGGATGAGGCCGGCGATCTTGTCGTCGGGGATCCTTCCGGTGCCCTCGGTGTCAACATGGATCGAGAGCGGGTCCGCCACGCCGATGGCGTAGGAGAGCTGAACCTCGCATCGCTCCGCGAGCCCGGCCGCGACCACGTTCTTGGCCACGTAGCGCGCCATGTAGCTGGCGCTCCGGTCCACCTTCGTCGGGTCTTTGCCGGAGAAGGCGCCGCCGCCGTGCCGGCCCCTGCCGCCGTAGGTGTCGACGATGATCTTTCGCCCCGTCACGCCGGTGTCGCCGGCGGGGCCGCCGACCACGAAACGCCCGGTCGGGTTGACGTGGTAGATCGTCTCCCTGTCGATCAACTTCTTCGGCACGACCGGGAGGATGATCTTCTTGATGATCTCGCTCCGGATCTTGGCGTACGGTATCCCGTCCCGGTGCTGCGTCGAGATCACGACCGTGTGGACGCGGACCGGCCTTCCGTCCTCGTACTCGACCGTCACCTGGGATTTGCCGTCGGGGCGGAGCCACGGGATGATATTCCTCTCCCGCGCGTACGCCAGCCGCTCTACCAGGCGGTGCGCGAGGTGGATCGGGAGCGGCATCAGTTCCTTGGTCTCGCGGCAGGCGTAGCCGAACATAAGACCCTGGTCGCCGGCGCCGGCCTCCTTGTGGAGCCCCTGCCCCGCGGTGACGCCCTGGGAGATATCGGGGGATTGCTTGTGCACGGAGACAAGGATGCCGCAGTTCTTGTAGTCGAACCCTATGTCGCCGCTCGTGTAGCCGATCTCCTTGATGGTCTGCCGGGCGATTTCCTGGTAGTCGATGTCGGCGGTGGTCGTGATCTCGCCGGCTATCACCACGAGGCCGGTGGTGAGCAGCGTCTCGCACGCCACGCGGCCGTCGGGGTCCCGGGCGTAGACAGCGTCCACGACCGCGTCGGAGATCTGGTCCGCGACCTTGTCAGGATGACCCATCGTGACCGACTCAGATGTAAATAGATATCGCGATGCCATTATGCCCTCCCTTATTCTCCCCACCACGGGGCGCGAACTATACCGCTTCAGCGGCCGCCCGTCAAGCCTTCCCCGCCATCCGCCTCGTGTACAGCGCGTCGGCCCTCCGGTACATCTCCAGATCCCCGATGTCGTACCAAATCCCCCGGAAGACGTACGCGTGTACGGCCTCCCGCGGGTAGAGCCACTTGATATAGAAGCCGGGGGCGTCCATCTTGTTCCCCCCCCCGGCGTACGCCTCGAAGAGGCCTAGCTTCCCCCGTGGAAAAAGGTAGATCCCGATCGCGGCCAGCGTCGTCGGCGGGTCGGCGGGTTTCTCGACGAAATTCACCACGCGACCCGCGCCGTCCACGCCGAGAATGCCGTAGAGCTTCGCGGCCTCGCGGTCGGCGACGTCGTACGCGGCGACGGTGATCCCCTTTTCCCTGAAAAAAGGGACGATCCTCGTCAGGTCAAGGTCGAACAGATTGTCGCCGAGGACCACGAACAGGTCGTCGTCGATCCCCTCTTTCGCGAGGACGTACCGGATGTCGCCGATCGCCCCGAGCTTGTCGGCATCCGACACTGTCCCGTCGTCGATGACCGTCACGGGGGCCCGCCCGCGCCTTTTGCCTGCCCACCGTGCGAACGAGGGGGCGAAACGATGGTTGGTCACGACGAAGATCCTGTCGATCTCCGCGACACGATCGAGCGAGTCGGCGATATAGTCGACGATCGGGCGCCCCGCTATCGGCAGGAGCGGTTTCGCCCGGTTCTTCGTGAGGGGATAGAGCCTCGTCGCGTAGCCGGCGGCCATTATCAGCGCCTTCACGATATCCTCCCGGAACGCGCCTCGGCGTGGCAAAAAAGGGACCCTCGAGAAGACAGGGTCCCCTCCGCCGCGGCATGCTCCATCAGCCCGCAGTATACAACAGGGGCGGCCGGCCGGGCAAGCCGCTTCTTATCAGTCGCGATCGCGACTCGGGACGGCGGCCGATCCCCCGCGGCATGACGGTTACTTCGGCACGGCGCTCAGCGGAATCCCGAGGGCCGCCGCCACCCCCTTGCCGTAGGCGGGATCGGCCTTCAGACAGTTGCCGATGTGCCGGATCTTGATCTCCCTCGGGGCGTCCCCCATCGCCCGCGCCGTGTTCCCGAAAAGGGCTTTCCGCTGCGCGGGGCTCATGAGCCGGAAGAGCTTGCCGGGCTGGCTGTAGTAATCGTCGTCCTCGCGGTGGTCCCAGTGGGCGGCCGCCCCGTCGAGGGCCAGCGGCGGCTCGGTGAACTCGGGCTGTTGCCGCCACTCCCCGTAGCTGTTCGGCTCGTAACCTAGGGTGCCGCCGTAATTGCCGTCTACGCGCATGGCGCCGTCGCGGTGGTAGCTGTGGAACGGGCAGCGCGCCTTGTTCACCGGTATCAGGTGATGGTTCACGCCGAGGCGGTAGCGCTGGGCGTCGCCGTACGAAAAGAGGCGCCCCTGCAGCATCTTGTCGGGAGAGAAACCGATCCCCGGCACCACGTTCGCCGGGTTGAACGCCGCCTGCTCCACCTCCGCGAAGTAGTTCTCGGGGTTGCGGTTGAGCTCCATCACGCCCACCTCGATCAGCGGGTAATCCTTGTGGAACCAGACCTTGGTAAGGTCGAACGGGTTGTAGGGGCAGTCCGCCGCCTCCTTTTCCGGCATCACCTGTATGCACAGCTTCCACCGCGGGAACTCCTTCCGCTCGATCGCCTCGTAGAGGTCGCGCCCGTGGCTCTCGCGGTCTTTACCGATGAGGGCCTCGGCCTCGGCGTCGGTCAGGTTCTTGATCCCCTGCCGGCAGACCCAGTGGAACTTGACCCAGTGGCGCTCGTTCCTCGCGTTGATCATGCTGAACGTGTGGCTGCCGAAACCGTGCATGTGCCGGTACGAGGCGGGGATGCCGCGGTCGCTCATCGTGATCGTGACCTGGTGCAGCGCCTCCGGAAGGGATGTCCAGAAATCCCAGTTGTTCTTCGCGCTGCGAAGGCCGGTGCGCGGGTCCCGCTTGACCGCGTGATTGAGATCCGGGAACTTCAGCGGATCGCGCAGAAAGAAGACGGGGGTGTTGTTCCCGACGAGGTCCCAATTCCCCTCCTCCGTGTAGAACTTGACGGCGAAGCCGCGTATGTCGCGCTCGGCGTCCGCCGCGCCGCGCTCGCCCGCCACCGTCGAGAAGCGGACAAAGAGGTCGGTCTTCTTCCCGACCCTGGAGAAGATCTTGGCCTTCGTGTAACGGGTGATGTCGCGGGTGACGGTGAAGGTGCCGTACGCCCCGGATCCCTTGGCGTGCATCCTGCGCTCCGGGATGACCTCCCGGTCGAAGTGGGCGAGCTTTTCGAGGTACCAGACATCCTGCAGCAGCGCCGGGCCGCGGGGGCCGGCGGTCATGATATTCTGGTTGTCCGGGACGGGCGCCCCTGCGTTGGTGGTCAGCTTCCGCTTCCTGTTCGTCATATCAATCCCCCCTTTCCCGGCCCTCCATCGGCCGCTCCCGCGACAGCCACGCCTTCCCCGCTCACGGGCGGAGCATCCCAAGAAATAGGCGGCATGTCAACAAATATAAATATCATTACCAGTTGGCCGCCGGCCGCGCGCCGCCCGGTGATCATCCGCGAAGGTCATGTCGCGGCGCCGCCAAGCCGTGATGGCGGATCGCCGCCTCGTAGATAGACCCCCGGGCCAGCATTCCCAACGCCAGGCCGCTCCCGCGCACCGCCAGCAGACGGTCCCCCGGCCGCGCGCCCGCGCCGGGCGGCGCCTTGATCATCCCCCCGCGCTCCACCCGGCCGCGTCCCATCGCGCGTTTCAGAAGCAGGGCTGGAATCCGCCCGGGGAGACCGACGCTGAAGCCTCCCGAGGCCCTGCTGCCCTTCAGGAAGATCACCTCCTGCCCGGCGCTTAAACCGTATTCGCGGCACGCCTCCGGTGGTATGGCGACCCATCCCCCGCCCCCGACGGGCGCCCATCCGAAGACCCATTTGCCGCCCTTTGCCAACCTGGGCATCGCCCACCTCCGTCAGAAGAGAAGGGTCAGGAAACGGCGGGGGGATTCAGGCCTCCGGCTCCGCCGCGTTCGGAAACGCCGCCGCCGTCCTCCCCGCCCCGGCGCGGCGGCGCGGCGGGGGGTGGTATCCTTCGCTTGCTGACGAGGATCCTCTTCCCGTCGGTCCGCATCACGATCGTGCCCATCTCGTCCGTTCGATAGACCGTCGCGCCGACCCCTGCGAAACGGTCGAGCGCCTCCTTGTGCGGATGCCCGAACTTGTTTCTCGCGCCGGCGCTGACTACGACTAACTTCGGGCTGACCATATCGAGGAACAGTTCGCCGGAGGAGTTCCTCGATCCGTGATGCCCGGCCTTCAGGACGGTGGAGGCCAGCCTCCTCCCGTACCGGCTCTTCATCCGAATCTCCGCCTCCTCCTCCGCGTCGCCGGTGAGAAGAAATGAGACCTTACCGAACTGCAGGCGGAGCACTATCGAACAGTCGTTGGCCGACCCAAGGATCTTCGGCGGGCTCAAGATCTCCGCATCCACGCCGGGGCCGAAGTCGAGCTTCATACCGGCCCGGCCGAGCCGGTACGGGATATTCCGGTCCTTCACCTTCCTGAGCAGCCGTTGATACACCTCCGTATCGTGTTCCTTCCCGGGATCGAGATAGCAGCCGATCTCGATCCGCTCGTCGGAGACGATCGTCAAGAGGCCCCCGATATGGTCGAAGTCCGGGTGCGTGCCCACGACGAGGTCGAGGCGGGAGATCCCCTCCTCCCTGAGATAGGGGATGATCACCCTTTCCGCGGCGTCGAACCTGTTCCACACGGTTCTGCACACCCCGCCGTCGATGAGGATATTCCTCCCGTCGGGTGTCCGGATGAGCGTGGCGTCGCCCTGTCGGACGGAGAAGAAGACGAGATCGAGGCCGGAGGGCGCGCCGCGCGGCGGCGCGGCGGCGGCCTCCCCGGCAGGAGGGGAGGCGGCCGCGGCCGATTCCAGGGTGTGGGACGGCAGCGGGTGGAAGGCCCACGCCGCGATCGGGAAAAGCGCGGCTATTCTCCACAGCCCGGACCGCGCCATGGCGCACCTCCCTCGATCCGCAGGACCGGGCGGGGAATCCCTCTTCGAGGCGTCAGGGCGTTATTTAGCCGCCGGTGCGGCGGCGGCCTTGCGCTTCCTGGCGGCCCTTTTCAGGTACTTCCTCCTGCGCCGCCTTTTTTCCGCAACCCGATGTGGCTTTGACATGGATCCCCCCGAACCCCTTCTGGACCGAGGCGGGCGCCTGGGCCCGTACATGACGCCCGCGGCGCCGAAGAAAAGCGCCACCTCCCGCTCCGCGTCCTTCGCGCTCGACGAGCCATGGACGAGATTGCGTTCCATGCGCGCGGGATCGACACCGTAATCGCCGCGGATACTCCCCTTCCTCGCGCGCGCCGGGTCCTTGTCACCCATGAAATCCCGCACGCGCCCGACGATATCCCCGTCCCCCTCTACGACGCACAGCACCAGCTCGCCGCTGGCTATGAACTCGGCGTTCCGCTTGAAAAAAGGCTTCCCAAGGTGTTCATGGTAGAGCGCCTCGACCTCCGCCATCGTCAGCCTCCGCCGTTCGGACGCGACGATTTCCAGCCCGGCCGCGGCGGCGCGCCTGAGTATCTCCCCATCGAGCCCCTTCTGCACAGCGTCCGGCTTGATCATCAGGAGCGTCTTTGCCATCTGCGCCGTTCCTCCGTCATGGCTGGGGGGTGCTGCAAAGCCGCGCCGCGCCCTCGAACGCGAATCGGACGCGGCGCCGGGGCCGTCAGCGGTATTTCGAAAGGACGATCCGCTCCGCTTCCAGCCAATCCGCCCAGGCGCGTCCGTGGACGTATCCGCGCCGGGCGTACAGCTCGTACGCCGTTTTCCGGATCAGCATATCCAGCTCGCGCGGGCTCGGGCGCGTGCCGGTCCTCTGTTTCTCCGCGGCGCGCCCGGCCGCCCCGGCAGGGGCGGCGGATTTGAGCGCCTTCCGCCTCGATGATTTCGTCCCGACCGATTTTTTCCCAGCCGATGCCTTCCTTGCCATTGCCTGATCCCTCCGTTTGCGGCGCCTGCGCTTTCACGGCCTCACGCGCCCCTGCAATATACTACCGCGGGAAAACACCTGACGGCAAGCGTAAAACGGCCGCGGGGTTGCGTCAGGGGGCGGGAGGGGCCCCATGCCCGCGCCGCGTCGCCGTCATCCATCCGCCGCGCGGATTTCGAGACAGCCCCCCGGCCCCCTGGTAGAATAAAGGCGTCATGCTCCTGCTCATGCTTTTCGTCCTGGCGGTGTGGGTGAAGCGCTACGCGGTGTCGCTCGCGCTGCCGCGGATGGAGCGCCTCTCCGACCCGTCGCTCAGCGAGCCGCTTTCCACCCCGCCCCTTGTCTCCGTGCTCGTCGCGGCGCGGAACGAGGAGCGGACGATCGCGCGCTGCCTCGACTCCCTCCTCGCCCAACGCTACCCGAGGTTCGAGGTCATCGTGGCGGACGACCGCTCCGAGGACTCGACGCCGGAGCTGCTCCGCACACGCTACCCTTCCGTCCGGACGGTCCGGATCGATTCCCTCCCCGGGGGGTGCGCCGGCAAGAGCCACGCCCTTTCGGTCGCCGCACGGGAGGCCCGGGGCGACTGGCTCCTCTTCACCGACGCCGACACGGTCCACTCGCCCCTCTCGATCCAGGTGCCTCTCTCCTGGGCGGTCCGGAACGGCGTGGGGGCGCTCTCCCTCCTCCCGGCCCCGGCCTGCGTGGGATTCTGGGAGAAGTCCGTCCAGCCGATCGTCGGCATCATGCTCTTCATGCTCTTTCCCCTCCCGAGGATCAACCGGGACCGTGGAAGGATGGCGTTCGCCAACGGACAATACCTGCTCGTCAGGAGGGACGCCTACGCGCTTATCGGAGGGCACGAGGCGGTGCGGTCGTTCCCGCTTGAGGATATCGCCATGGCGCAAAACGCGAAGAGCCGCGGCGTCCGCCTCCGCCTCCTGCCGGGCCGCGACGTCTTCCGGTGCAGGATGTACACCTCGCTCGGGGGGCTTGTCGCCGGTTGGGAACGGATCTTCTACCTTATCTTCAGCGACGCCGCCTGGGCGCTCCCGCTCCTCGCGGCGTGCGTCCTCATCTTCGATATCCTCCCCTACCTGGCGGCGCCGTGGTGGCCCCGCCTCGCCCTCGCCCAGCTGGCGGTCATGCACCTCGCCGCCGAGCGCGGCTACCGGTTCATCGGCGCGGACCGGCGCTACGTCTTCGCGCACCCGCTGGGATGCGCCGTCGCGGTCCGGATCCTGCTGGGGGCGTTCTGGAAGATGGTGACCGGGCGCGGCGTATCGTGGAAGGGGGGGCGCTACCACGCGCAGGCGTTCCTGTTTAGGAGGCCGTGAGCAACGGGCGCGGCGCCCGCGTCACCGTATGGAGAACTCCACGGCGACCAGCGCCTTGACGCACTTCCTGACCGAGCCGGTGTCGTATACGCCGTAGTCGGAGACCTCCGTTGAGTACTCCGGCGTGATCTGGAACACCCCCTGGCTCGCCGAGCGGAGCGCCCCGACCTCGCACCCGCTGTTACCGGCGAGCTGGGCCGCCCGCGCCCGCGCGTCCCTCGTCGCCTCTCCGAGCATCGCGATCTTCAACTCGTTCAACCTCGTGTAGTAGTAACTCGGCGGCGAGGACGAGAACTCGATCCCATCCTGGATCAGGCCCGTCGACTCCCTGGCCAGGCGCGCCACGAGCGGTACGTCGCCGCTCTTGATCTGGATCGACTGCTCGAGGACGTATCCCTCGATGACGTTGGTGGGGTTCCCCTTCTCGTTCGGCTTGTACTGGACGGAGGTCGTGATCGACGAGAGGGCCACCGCGCCGCGGTCCACCCCGTTGCGCTCAAGATACGCCAGGACGGTCTCGAGGTCCCGGCGTATCTTCCCGTACGCCCCGGCGAGGGCCGCGGCCCGCGCCGTGAATCGCGCGTCCCATACCGCCCAATCGGAGACGATCGCCTTCTCCGACGAGCCCTTCACCCGGATGGTTCGTTTCGCGCGATTGATCCCCTCGATGCTGCGGGATCCCACGAAGGTCGATACGACCATCCCTGCCGCGAGCATCGCCCCGAGGAGCGCCGCTCCCCGGGCGCCCCCCTGTCCCGCCCCGTTCATGACGCCGCTCCCTTTTTGCTCCAACCCCGCGCCGCAAGTGTAGCACCGGCCGCCGCCGGCGCAAGATAAATCGGGGCGTGCGGGGAACGCCGTCCAGGCGGGCCGGGCTGCACTACGGCTCGACCCTGTAGATCGCCACCCCGCCCCTGTCGTAGATTTTGTCGAGGAACCGCGCGCCGCCCATGGCGAAACGCCCGCGCATCCGCTCGAAATTCCCGAAGTAGACGTAGCGGATCCCCTGCGCCGCGAGAAAGGCGCGCTTCGCCGCCTCGTCCCCGGGGGCGTAGAGCGCCCACTCCGCCGTCCTCGCCTTCTCGCGGAACCTGAGCGTCTCCGACCAGTGCCCGACGTACGTCCTATTCCCCGTGTACGCCGGGAGGTAGAGGCCGCTCTTGTGAGTCGAGAGGACGGCGGCGTCCTCGTTGTGCCGGGCCATCATCCAGCGCATCGCCTCGACGTCC
>CALLYX010000461.1 GCA_937858775.1 uncultured bacterium
GGTTCCGCGTGATCCCGCGGAAGACGGAGGCGAGGGCGAGGAGAAGGAGGGCGAGCCCGGGGAGGCCGGTTTCGGCGGCGGCCTGGAGGAACTCGTTGTGCGCCTCGTTCATCTTCTCGGTCAGGTAGAAGTGAGAAAGCGGGTCGCGCCCTTCCAGGTAGCCGGCGAGCGACGGGAGGAAGCGCAGCTTGAACGTCATCGGCCCGCTCCCCAGGACCGGGCGCTCGGCGATCATCCGCGCGGCGATCTTCCATCCGAGCATCCGGTAGCGCATCGAGCCGGTCGAGTCGGTGAGGGAGCCGGAGACGCGGGCGGCGAGTTCGGCGGTGGTGCGCGGGTTGAGCAGATTCACGAGGGCGAGCGACAGCGCGAGCAGCAGCGCGGAGGCCGCCGCGAGGCCGAATGCCGAGCGCGACCCTCTCCTGAGGCCCCAGGCGATCGTAAGGAGAATCCCGGCGGCGGCCGCGACCCACGATCCGCGCGCCCCCGTTAGGATGAGGCAGGCGAGGCAGAGGATGAGGCCCGCGAGGGCGGCGGCCCCGGCGAGCAGCCCGGCGGCTGGGGCCCATCGCGGGGCCGGGGCGTGGGGGCGCCGCGAGCGGAGGAACGAGGAGATGCGCGAGGAGACGAAGCCGAAGAGTATCGGGCAGGAGAGAACCAGGTAGCTCGCCAGGTGGTTGGGATTGCCGAAGGTGCCGAGGATATCCCATCGCCAGGCCGAGATGTCGTAGGAGGGGACGGACTCCTTCACCCGGGCCTCGTAGAGGAGCTTCGCCCCCAGGCGCTCGGCGATGCCGTATGCCGACTCCGCCGCCCCCATCGCGGCTATGACCGCGACCAGGGCGAGCGCCCAGCCCCGCCGGTCGAACCGCCTCGTGACGAGGAAGAAGAGCCCGGCGACGGAGGCGGCGTAGAGGAGCTCGCGCATGCTGTCCGGCCGGTCGAGCGAGAAGACGCTCGATATGGAGAGCCAGGCGAGGAGGGCCAGGACCGGGATGTCCGCCGGGGTGGCGCGCCCGTCGAACCGCTCCGAGCCCGCGGCGACCTGCGCGCCGAAGAGGAGGAGCAGGACGGCGACCGCGGCCTGGGTGAGGACCTGCTTGGGGAGGCCGAACGAGTTCTGGAGCCGGCTCGAATAGACGAGGGGGACGGCGAGGAGGAGGGCGAGGACCCCCGCGCGGATCACCGTGGAGATGCGCCGTGCCATCGCCCCCCCGCTCAACCCCCGTAGCCGCCGCCGCCGTGCAGATCCCGCGTGATCTCGTCGAGCGCCTTCCGGGCCTCCCGCGCCAGGCGCGAGAGAAGCCGCGCGAACCTCGGGATCCGCTTCGGCCCGAGGACGAGAAGCGCCACGAGGAGGATGACGACGAGCTCCGGACCGCCGATGTCGAACATGGCGCCTGTCCCCGTGTCCGGCGCCGGCGGATACCAGCTACCGCGGCGGGGCCCGCTGTGATACCATCGCGGGTGCGGCGCAGCGCCTCCCCGATGCCGTCATTCGTCCGGCAGGGC
>CALLYX010000462.1 GCA_937858775.1 uncultured bacterium
GCGTAGTTCTTAGATGCCCAACCTCGTCGCCTACCCCGCGTTACGAGGTTGGGCATCTGTGCGTCCGGTGTGGCAATCGAGTGAATGTCGAAATTGATCAGTGGAGTGATGCCTGGTGGCGCCGTAGCCTCGTGCGCATGAGGCGCACAGTTGGAATCGCAGTCGGAACCGTCTTGGCAAGCTCCGTCTTGGAGTAGCTTATGCGGATGTTGTGCCCGAAGAAGCCGCTCAACGAGTTGACCGTGATGTAGGAGTACTTGTCGATCGTGGCGCACAGGGTCATCCCCGTGTGGTCGCGGCAGTACTCCGGATAGTCCGATCCCCCGCCGAGGAAACTCACCCTGACGGGCGTCCGCGAGATGATCATTCGCCCCCCCCGCCTCCCCGCCCGAGCCGATCGAGGCGGTTCCTCCGCATGAACCCCACCGCCCGCGCGAGGTCCCCGGGCGTGCCGATGTCTATGAAATCCCCGTCGGAACGGTAGGCGCAGAGGCGCCCGTCCGCCGCACCGGGCAGCACGTCCCGCTCGAGCGACAGCGGGCCCCTGCCCGACATCGCGCGTAGGAACCCGCTCGTCATCCAGTAGGCCCCCGCGTTGATCCACCCGCTCCCCGCGGCTTCCTTCTCGGAGAAGCCGGCGACCCTGCCGCGCCGGTCGAGCAGGACCGAACCGTAGCGCGAGGAGTCTGCGGCGCGGACGCAGCACACGGTCGCCTCGGCGCCGCAGGCCCGGTGGAACTCGAAAAAGCCGGCCGGGTCGCAGAGGCAGAGCGTGTCGCCGTTCAGGACAAAGACGTCGGCGCTCCGCGTCTCGGCCGACGCGGCCCCCAGCGCCCCGCCGGTCCCCAACGGCTCCTCCTCCTCGACGTATCGGATCTCCGCGCCCCAGCGGGCCCCGGTGCCGAAATAATCCCTTATGACGGCGCGGCGGTAGCCGATGGAGAGCACGATCGAGCGGAAGCCGAACGACGTCAGGCGGAGGACCGTCCACTCCAGGAACGGCCTCCCCATCACCGGGAGCATCGGCTTCGGCGCCCCTCCGAGGGCCGCGCCCAACCGCTTCCCGAAACCCCCGGCGAGAATGATAACATCATTGGCGGCGAAATTCGAACGGGAATGCGCCCCCCCCCTCGTCCGGCGGCTCATGGGGCGGTGGGGCGGCCGCGGCGCGCAGCGATGAATGCGCGGAGCGTCTCCGCCGTGCCGGGGAGGCCGAAGCGGCGGTGGGCCTTGTCGGTGTTGACGTCCCAGACCTCCGCGGGCAGGTCGTTCACGGTCGAAGCGCCGACCATCTCCTGCACCTCGCGGAGCGTCACGGTCCCCCTCCCGCAGACGTTGAAGACCTCCCTCGCGCACCCATCGTCCAGCATCCGGAGGGCGATCCGCGCCACATCGGCCGTGTTGATGAACTGGAAGCGCGACGCCGTGCCGAGGCGCAGCGCGTCCCCCGTAAGGATATCGTGGACGGGCCCCTTGCGCATCCCCTCCCCCACCATCCCGCCGAGGCGGAGGATCAGCCAGTCGGGGCAATACTTCCTGACGAGATCCTCGGCGAGACTCTTGTGGAAGCCGTAGCGCGACTGGGCGGCCGCGACGATGGCGGCGTCCTCCGCGTTGCGGCGCGGGTCGGCGTGGTCGTCGTAGACGGCGACGGAGGATATGTAGACGTACCTGCGGAAGGAGAAGTCGAAAAAAGTGTCCATGACGCTAAGCACCGAGAGGCGGAAATCCCGGGCCGGGTCTTCCTCGGCGAGGTACTTCCTCGAGTTGCCGTCGGCGTTTACCAGGATGTCGCAGCGGGCCCCGCGGGCCGCCTCGTAGTCGTCGAGGTCGACCCCGCGGCAGTCGATCCCCGCC
>CALLYX010000463.1 GCA_937858775.1 uncultured bacterium
TAGTCGGTCAGCCGCGCGAGCAGGCGGTGGATCTGTCTCCCGTTCATGCCGTGCAGGCGAAAAGCGGCGTTCGCAGCGAAGTCGGGCGCGGTCTCGGGGTCGAGCCGGTCGGCGAGCATCGCGGCCAGCTCCTCCGCGCTCCGGCCGCGCACGTCGCGCATCACGAGGAACATCGCGTACTGCATCGTCGAGTAGTCGATCGCGCGAGCGTTCCAGATGCGGCGGTGGATCAGGATGTCGAGGTAGGCCGCCACCACGCGGAGCTTGCGCAGCGCCGCTGCCTCGTCGTCCTCGACCCGCAGCGGCGCGAGCAGCACGGGGTACTGGAGGGTGAAGTTGTGCTGCGCGTTGAAGTGCACGCACTCGAGCCCCGGCGTCAGCGTCTCACCGGCGCGGCGCAGGCGCTCGTACCAGTGGGCGTAGAAGGCGAAGTCGCGCTCGATGAAGCGCGCGAACTCGGCGCTCGCGGTCAGGCCGAGCGCCGTCTCGTGGTCGCGCACCCAGCGGTGGAACTCAGTGCCGATCAGGTCGAAGTCCTGCGGCGCGGCGCCGCTCTTGCGCTCGCGGATGCTCTGCGCGTACTGGCTGCGCAGCCACGACTTGATGCTGTCGGCGTCCTCGTCCTTGCCCAGCTCGGCCAGGGATCGCACGCGCACCTTCCAGACCCGGCTCGCGCGCGTGCGCTTGTCCGTATCGGTGATGTTCGCGAGCAGATAGCCCTTCAGCATGTCTGCGGGCGTGAGCGAGAGGCCGCGGTCGTTCATCGTCTCGAAAATCGTGTAGGCATCCTCGTCCGAATAGGCAGTGATCTCGACAAGATGCACGTTCTCCACCAGCCAGTCGACGAAGTACGGCAGCGCGGGATCGTCGCGGTCGTCGAGGTCGGCGGGAAAGAAATCTTCCAGCTCGGCGTAGCGCGCAAGAATGTTGGCAATGGACTCGGACGGGCCTGGATCGGCGATCTCCTCGCCTTTGTACAGCGCCTCCATGCAGGCGGCGCGCTCGGGGATGTCGAGGTTGAAGGAGCGCTTGCCGTACTTCTGCGAGAACACGAGCTCCGCGATCTGCCCCTTCTGATCGGCGTCTTGCAGACGGTGATGCAGGAAGATCAGGATCAGCGTCAGCGTGGTAAGGCGTTGCTGGCCGTCGATGATGACCTTCTGCCCATCCTTGTCGCTGACGATGATCGAGCCTAGGAAGTAGTGGCCGTAGTCGGCCACGGCGCTGCGCTCGTTGCCGGGCTCGTGGCTCTCGTGGAACTTGGCCGTCAGGTCATGGATCAGCTCCGCGACCTGCTTCTGCTGCCACTTGTACTCGCGCTGGTAGTAGTCGATCGAGTACTTGCGGCCGGCGAGCAGCTCGCGCACGGTGCGGCCTTTGCCGTCGATCTCGCGCGAAGGGCGGAGGGCGGTAGTCACGCGGCACTTCCTCCCGTCACCTCGGCGAGCATCCGCACGATATCCCCCTCGATGACCCGGATGTCGGCTTCGATCTCCTCCAGGGGTCGGGGCGGCGTGTAACGGTAGAAGTAGCGGTTGAAGTTGATCTCGTAGCCGATGAGGCCGACGCGGCCGTCTTTTGAGTCGCGCCTGGTCGTGTCGATCCAGGCGTCAGGGACGTGCGGCGTCACCTCGCGGTCGAAGAAGGCGCGGACGCTGGCGGGCACACTCTCGGCGTCTGCCGGATCGTCTCCGGCGGGCAGCGGCACGCTCTCGGTGTCGCGCAGCTCCGGGTCGGGCTCGGGATTGCCGTCCTGGTCGCGGCAGATCGCCGCCGTCTCGTCGCGTTCCGAGAGCGCTGCGAGGATCGCCTTGCGGGCCGGCGCCGGGAGCTTCCGGCCGGTCTTGCGGACGGCGGCATCGAGCGCTTGCTCGAACTCGTCGCGACCCTTGAACAGGGTGACCGGGAGACCGCGCACGAGTGCGCGGATCGCTTCCTGCTGCTCGCGGCCCTCGGCCTGCTCCTTCGTACCGGCCGCACCCTTCTTCTTCGACTGCGCGAGCGCCTGGAAGCCCTTCTCCTCTTCGAGCCGCGCGATGCGTTCGGCGCTCGCCTGGAAGTTGAGCCGCAGCGGCCGTTCGACGGTGATCTTGCGAAAGCCGAAGTGCGTGACCGGGAAGATGCGGCTGACGACGAGCTCCTCTTCGTTGCCGTCCTTCGTCACCTTCCGCGTCTCGCCGTCCTTGAACTCGGCCAGGAGCTGCACGATGTCCTGCGCCTTCTCCGGCGGGATCTCGCGTCGCTTGTCGCCGAGGCTCTTGCGCATCGGCACCCAGAACGAGGTGGCGTCGATGAGCTGAACCTTGCCCTTGCGCGGGAGCGCCTTGCGGTTGGTCACCACCCAGACGTAGGTGGCGATTCCCGTGTTGTAGAAGAGCTGCTCGGGAAGCGCGATCAGCGCTTCGAGCAGGTCGTGCTCCAGGATGAAGCGGCGGATCTCGCTCTCGCCGCTGCCGGCGTCGCCAGTGAACAGCGGCGAGCCGTTCATGATGATGGCGATGCGCGAGCCGCCTTCCTTCGGCTCCTTGGCGTGCGCCAGCATGTGCAGGAGGAACAGCAGCTGGCCGTCGCTGATCCGCGGCAGCCCGGGAGCGAAGCGACCCGCTGCGCCGCGTTCGTGCTCGGCGCGTACGGCGTCCTCGTCGCGCTTCCAGTCCTTGCCGTAGGGCGGATTGGCGATCAGGTAATCGAAGTAGCGGCCGGCATGCCGGTCGTTAGAGAGCACGCTGCCGTACGCGATGTTGTCGGCGTCGCGCCCAGTCGGGTCCTTCATGAACAGGTCCGACTTCGAGACCGCCCACGTCTCCGGGTTCACCTCTTGGCCGAAGAGATGGATCTCGGCGTCCGGGTTGATCGCGGGCTGTAGCAGCTCGCCGTTCTTGCGCAGACCGATGGTGATGTGCTCCTTCGTGATCGTGAGCATGCCGCCGGAGCCGCAGCACGGATCGTAGACCGTGCAGACGATGCCCCTGCGCCGAATGCGGTCGGAGTCGCCGGCCAGCATCAGGTCCACCATCAGGTGCACCACGTCGCGGGGCGTGAAGTGCTCGCCGGGGTTCTCGTTCAGCGCCTCGTTGAACTTCCGGATCAGTTCCTCAAAGATCGTGCCCATCGTCGGGTTGTCGATCCGGTCCGGGTGCAGGTCCACGTTCTTGAACCGTTCGAGCACCTGGAAGAGCAGGCCCGCCTCGTCGAGCTTACTGATCGTGTTGTCGAAGTCGAATTTCTCGAGCACCTCGCGCATGTTCGCGCTGAACCCGGCGATGTAGTTGCGCAGGTTGGCCGCGAGGTGGGGCGCATCGGCGAGCATCTTCTCGAAGTCGTAGCGGGAGGTGTTGTAGAACACGAAGCCTGATACGCACCGCAGCTGGGCGTCGAGATCCTTGAGCCCCTTGCCCTTGAGCTGGCCCTGGCGCTCGAGGACCTGTTTCTTCGTGGCGGCGAGCACACAGTCGAGGCGGCGGAGCACGGTGAGCGGCAGGATGACGTCCTGGTATTTGCCCCGCTTGAAGGTGTCGCGGATCAGATTGGCGACGCCCCAGAGGAAGCTTACGATTTCGCTATGGTTCACCCTCTCACCTTTCGGTTGATCATGTCATCGCTTCGCTTGGTTGGAGCTGCCTAACGTGCCCGCCGCGCAACGAGGCCAGACCTTGACTATTGACTGACCCGATCTTTACAACATGATGCACGTGTTGTTCTTGATCGGAGAAACGCCGTCGCTCTCGCCCTTGGGCCGCAGGTAATAGTAGCATCGAATTTGGGAGGGCGGAAACGGAAAAACCGGGACGCGGCCTCGCCCGGATGAGGGAAGGCCGGGACGGCGCGGCGAGGGGCAGCGGCGGCTCAGAGGTTCTTCAAGAGGCCGGTGCGGTCGTTGAATTCGTCGATGAGCGCGTCGATCTCGTCCGCCTGGCCCTGGATCCTCTCCCAGTATGCCGGGTAGTCGTACCACTGCGCGTTGAGCTCCACGAGCTCCCTGCCCTGCTGCTCGATCCAGGTGTAATACTTCAGGTTGTGGACGCGCTTGCGCTCCCAGTGGCCGAGTTCCATCATATGGTCCGTCGTGAGCCCCATGATGTGCCGGTGATAGTCCCTCGCGGCGTCGAGCTCCGTGTATGCCCCGAACCGTTCCCGGTACTCCCTGAGGCGGCTGTCGTAGAGCTCCATTGAGTCCGTGAGCACCGTCAGGACGATGTCGTTCGACGTGAGCTCGTACCATTTCGCGAACTTGATGGCCCCGGTGATATTCCCGGCACCCGATATGCCGACCAGGTCGAGGCTGTCGATGAGGGGCTGCGGCACCCCCTGTCCCTTCAGGTATTTCCTCCCCGCCGGCTCGTTGAAGAGGCGGATGATGCTCACGCAATCCTCATCGTCGGCGGCTATCAACATGTCGGTGTTGCGCATGTTGTGGATCCAGGGGACGTGCTTGTCGCCGATCCCCTCGATACGGTGTCCCCCGAAGCCGTTCAGCAGCATCGTCGGGCACTGCCACGCCTCGCCCGCGACGGTCTTGCCCGCCGGGTGGAGCTTCTTGAGGTAGTCGCCGCAGGCGATCGTGCCGGCGGAGCCGGTGGTGAGCACGACGCCGGCGTACCGGTCCCCCTGCCGCATCTCCTTCCTGAGTATCTCCTCCATGGCGTCGCCGGTGATCTCGTAGTGCCAGAGGTGGTTGCCCATCTCGTCGAACTGGTTGAAGATGACGATGTCGTTCCCGCGGGACCTCCGGAGCTCCCAGCACTTGTCGTAGATCTCCTTGACGTTCGATTCGCAGCCGGGGGTGGCGATCACCTCCCCGGCGACCTGCTTCAACCATTCGAACCGCTCGTTGCTCATCTCCTCGGGGAGAATGGCGATGGAGTCGCAGGCGAGCAAGTGGGAGTCGTAGGCGCCGCCGCGGCAGTAGTTTCCCGTGGAGGGCCAGACGGCCTTCTGGGTGGTCGGGTCGAACTGGCCCGTCACCAGGCGCGGGACGAGGCAGCCGAAGCTCGCGCCGACCTTGTGCGACCCGGTGGGAAACCATTTGCCGACGAGGCAGATGATGCGGGCGTCTACGCCGGTGAGCTCCCTCGGAAGCTCAAGGTAGTTGACGCCGCCGTAGAGACCGCCCATGGCCACCGGTTCGTTTTTCCATGTGATCCGGAAGAGATTGAAGGAGTTGATATCCCAGAGGCCTATCTTCTTCAGACGCTCCTTGATCTTGTCGGGGACGAGCGACGGGTCCTTCTGCTGTTTCAAGGTCGGGATTATGATATTTCGCTCGCGGCAGCGCTGCACCGCCTTCTCGAGTTTCTTCTTATCGACCCTCAGGTCTATCGTTCCGATCATCGCGCGCCTCCGTTCTGGTGATGCCCGTCGCCCCGCGCCCCCCCCGGCGGGGGGACGGGGAAAAAGCAGAATAACAAAGTGGATGAGGGGGGGTCAAGCGGATTCCGCCGCTTGGGCGTTGCCGGGGATGGAAACCAAAGCGAGGGCTTTCGGGAGGGGGTTCCTCCCCGTGGATATTGCGGGCTCGGTGAACGCGGCGCCCCGGTTGAGGCGGGGCGGGCGCGGTTTTTCGTTGACACGCGCGCTCCCCGGGCCATATAGTATTGTGCCTTGGCACTGGTTAAAGGCCGGCCCTCGGAGAAAGGAGGGGTGCGGAAGGGGATCGCGCGGAAGCGCGGGGGGGGCCGTGACAAGGTTGGGATCGCGGGACCAAAACCGCCCAAAAGGGCAGGCGGGGTCTGGGGTCGCCGGCGCCGGCATCAGGGTGCGCGGCGCGGCAACACGAGGAGCGGGGGAGGAGAATATGGCAAAGACGAAACTGGCTGGAAGGGATCTGCTGTGCACGCAGGATTGGGACATCAAGGAGCTCACGAAGGTGCTTGAGCTCGCCGAAGAGATGCGCAGGAAGCGCTTTGACAAGAAGTTCACTCGCCTCCTGCTCAATAAGACCTTCTTCATGTTCTTCTACAATCCCTCGGTCCGCACGCGGCAGAGCTTCGAGTGCGCGGCCACGGAGTTGGGCGGCCACGCCCAGTTCCTGGAGCCGAAGTCGATGCGGCTGAAGACCGCAAGGACCGCCGGCGAGACCGTCGAGGACGCCGCGCAGGTCATGAGCCGCTACGCCGTCGGCCTCGGGATACGCATTCTCGAGGACATGGTGAGCTACTACGGCGAGGGGCACGAGCTCCTCGAGGAGTACGCCAAGTGGGGCGATATACCGGTCATCAGCATGGCGCACGACAAGTATCACCCCTGCCAGGGCCTTGCGGATATCATGGGCTACCGCAGGCATCTCGGCAAGAACCTGAAGGGGAAGAAGCTCCTCCAGATATGGGGCCAGGGGGCGCTGGCGCGCTCCTGGTGCTCGGTGCAGGAGAGCCTGCTTATATGCTCCCGCTTCGGCATGGACGTGACGCTCGCCTATCCCGAGGGCTACGATCTAGACCCGGCCGTGATCGCCATGACGAAGGAGAATTGCGCCAGGAACAGAGCGAAGTTCGAGATCGTTCACGATGCGCGGGAAGGGTACCGCGGCGCCGACGTCGTCTATCCGCGGAACTGGATGACGACGCACGCGTACGACTCCGGCCAGCTCAACAAGCAGGGCGAGATCGACAAGGCGCTCAAGTACACGGGGTGGACATGCGACGAGGAGAAGATGCGTCTCACCAACGACGCCCTCTTTACGCATCCGATGCCCGTCGACCGCGGCCATGAGGTGACGGACGAGGTGGCGAGCGGAAAGCGCTCGATCATCTACGATATCGCCGAAAACCGCCTTCACGTCCAGAAGGCGGTCATGGCGCTCACCATGGCGAAGTCCTGACAGGCCGGCGGGGAAACGGGAGGGGGTGACGGCGGAATGGATCCGTACACGGTGCAGCCGTGGATGCCCTGGGCCGTTGTCACCGCCCTCCTGATGCTGGGGGCGTGGATGAGGATGGGATCGTCCCTCTTCGCCCTCGGCATAGCCGCGGCCATAGCCCTGGTCGAGGCGCTGCTGAGGTATCCGCTGGCGGCGCAGGTGGCCACTTTCGTGGTCTCGTCGGGCGCCCTGGTGTTCGCGCAATGGGTTCTCGGCAGGGGGCGCGGCCGCGGGGGGGGCGCCCCCGCGGGAAAGGGGACGGCGGCAACCGGCAAGGAGGCGTCTCTCCGATGAGAAAGATCATCGTGGTCGCGCTGGGGGGGAACGCCATCAAGCAGGCCGACGAGAAGGGAACGGCGGCGGAGCAGTTCCGGAACGTCGAGACCACGTGCGCCCAGCTGGTGAGCATGCTCAAGTTCGGCCACAGGCTCGTGATCACGCACGGCAACGGCCCGCAGGCCGGCAACCTTCTCCTCCAGCAGGAGGGCGCCCTCGCCGAGGTGCCGGCCCAACCCCTGGACATCGTCGGCGCGATGACACAGGGCCAGATCGGCTACATGCTGCAGCAGACGATGCAGAACATGCTTTGGAAGGAGAAGTTGCCGCTTCCCGTCGTCTCGGTCGTGAATCAGGTTCTCGTCAGCGGGGACGATCCCGATTACCGTGACCCGTCCAAGCCCGTCGGGCCGTTCTACACCGAGGAGGAGGCCGCGAGGCTCCGCGCGGAACGCCCGGATTACACCATCAAGGAGGTAAAGCCGAAAGGCGTGGCGAGGAGATTCCGCCGCGTGGTTGCGTCCCCCGACCCGATACGCAACATCGAGTACGTTGCGATCCGCCGCATGGTGGACGCCGGGATAGTGGTCATCGCCTCGGGGGGGGGCGGGGTCCCCGTCGTCTACGACGAGGAGGACAACCTGCGCGGCACCGCCGCGGTCATAGACAAGGACAAGGCCGGCGAACGCCTGGCGGAGGTGGTGGGGGCCGATACCTTCCTCATCCTCACGGACGTCGACGCCGCGAGGGTCGACTTCGGGACGCCGCAGGAGAGGCCGGTGCGGACGGTGACCCTCTCCGAGATGAAGGCGCTGCAATCGGAAGGGCACTTCAAGGCCGGGAGCATGGGCCCCAAGGTGCTCGCCGCCATCCGTTTCGTCGAATGGGGGGGCGACTGCGCGATCATCACCTCGCTTGACAAGGCGGTCGAAGCCCTCATGGGGAAGGCCGGCACGCGCGTAGTTCCGGATCCGGTGAACTGATAATGCCACCCTCGATCCGCTCCTTCCCCGAGGGCGGCGAATCGGGCGCTGGGGGTTGATGGCAGGCGGGCCTGCCCTCAACCCTCGCTTGCTTTGAGGGAGGCCTCCGTTCCCGCGGACGGCGGGTTCGAGGGGCAGGGCCCCATCGACGGGGAGGGCGGGCGGAGGGCTCCCGCCGAGGAGAAGGATGAGCTACGCCGTTGGGCTGAAGTGCGGCGGGTGCGGCAAGGAGTTTTCCGCGCGCGGCATGACTTATGTCTGCGACGCCTGCGGAAAGAACCTCGAAGTCGTCTACGACTACGGGGCGGTCGCGAGAAGGCTGACGCGCGAATCGCTCGCCGGAAACGCGGATTTCTCGATCTGGCGGTACTGGGACCTGTATCCGCTGGAGGACCGCGGGGGGGTGATGCCGTTGCAGATCGGCTGGTCCCCCATTTACCGGGCGGAGGCGCTCGCGCGGGCGCTCGGCGTCGAGAGGCTCTGGGTGAAGGACGACGGCAGGAACCCAAGCGCCTCCTTCAAGGACCGGGCCAGCGCCGTCGCGGTCGCCAAGGCGGTCGAGCTCGGTTTCGACAAGATATGCGGCGCATCGACCGGCAATGCCGCCTCCTCGACCGCGTGCCTATGCGCCAGCATCGGCCTGAGCCCGATCATCTTCGTTCCCGGTGCCGCCCCGAAGGCGAAGATCGCCCAGATCCTCGTCTTCGGGGCGCGCGTCTTCGCGGTGGAGGGGACGTATGACGAGGCCTTCGACCTTTGCCTCGAGGCGGCCGCCGAGTACGGCTGGTACAACCGCAACACCGGCTACAACCCGTACACGCGGGAGGGCAAGAAGAGCTGCTCCTTCGAGATCTGCGAGCAGCTCAACTGGGATCCGCCCGACCTCGTCGTCATGCCCGCGGGGGACGGCAACATCCTAAGCGGCGTGTGGAAGGGGTTCCGCGACCTGTACGCCGTGGGGCTCATAGACCGGCTGCCGCGGATGGTCGCCGTGCAATCGGAGAAGAGCAGCGCCATCGCCGACGCCGTGATCGGCGGCGGCGTGATACGGCAGGTCAAGGCGGCCACCGTCGCCGACAGCATTTCCGTGGACCTGCCGCGGGACGGCGACATGGCGGTCAGGGCGGTTCGGGAATCGAAGGGGATCGCCGTGACGGTGCGCGACGAGGATATCCTCGACGCTATACCGCTTCTCGCCCGACCCTGCGGCGTCTTCGCCGAGCCGGCGGGCGCGGCCGGCGTCGCGGGGTTGAAAAGGCTCGCGCGGGAGGGAAAGATCGGCGGGGGCGAACGGATCGTCTGCCTGGTCACCGGGAACGGTTTGAAGGACGTGGACGCGGCGAGGCGGATCGCCGGCGGGACGATCCCTGTCCCGCCCGGGCTCCGGGAACTGAAGGCGGCGGCCGCGGCCGCCGGGATCGCCTGAGACCGGGCGGGCGTCAGAGGCGGGCGCGGGGCGGACCCGAGTTTGCGGCCATCCATCCGGCGTGCTTCAGGAGGCGGAAATGAAGGCCAGGGATTTGATCAATATATCGGATCTGTCGCGGGGGGAGATCCATGAGATTTTCGCCGAGACCAAGCGCCTGAAGGATTCGTTCAGGGGGGGGAAGGCGACGCCGGTGCTCGCGGGGAAGACGCTCGGGATGATCTTTCACAAGCCCTCCACGCGCACGCGCGTTTCGTTCGAGGTCGGGATGTTTCAACTGGGCGGACACGCCCTCTACATGGGGGCCGGCGACCTCCAGCTCGGGCGAGGCGAGACGGTCGCCGACACCGCCCGGACCCTCTCCCGGTACCTGGACGGCGTCATGATCCGCACATTCAGGCACCGGGACGTCGTGGACCTTGCGCGGCACGCGACGATCCCCGTGATCAACGGCCTGACCGACCTGGGCCACCCGTGCCAGGTCCTCGGCGACATCTACACGGCCGCGGAGCACCTGGGCCTGGATCCCGCTGCGCCGGACCTGAAGGATGTCGGTGTCGCATTCATCGGCGACGGGAACAATGTCGCCAACTCGTGGGTCGAGGCGGCCGCGAAGCTCGACTTCTCCTTCACGGTCTGCCCCCCCTCGGGGTACGAGCCGGACAAGGCGATCTGGCGCGCGTCGGAGAAGGCCGGGGCGAGGATCGCCATGGAGCGCGATCCGGCCAAGGCGGCCGCCGGCGCCGACATCGTCTACACCGACGTCTGGGCGAGCATGGGCCAGGAGGGGGAGCGTGAGGAGCGCCTGAAGGTCTTCGCCCCGTTCCAGGTGAACGGCCGCCTCATGGCGAGGGCGAAGAGGGGGGCGAAGCTCATGCACTGCCTTCCCGCCCACCGCGGAGAGGAGGTCACCGACGAAGTGCTGGACGGCCCCGCCTCGATCGTCTTCGATCAGGCCGAAAACCGCCTCCATATACAGAAGGGCATCATGTCCCTCCTGATGGGATGACCGGGAACCGCCCCGGCGCCCCGGGTGCCGCGTATTCGAGTATCGCGCCGTGGAGTATCCCCTCGTCGCTCACGGTGACGGCGGGGACGGAGAAGAACCCGATCAGCGCCTCGAGCACCACGAGCCCCGCGACGATGATGTCCGCCCGCTTCTCCTCGACCCCCGGGACGGCCTTTCGCTCCGCGATCGACATGGCGGCGAGCCGGGCCGCGACGGCGCGCACGCGGTCGGCGGCGAGGACGGCGCCGTGCACCCGCTCGGGGTCGTAGCGGCGCAGTCCGAGCTCGACCGCGGCGGCCGTGGTGATCGTCCCCCCCGCCCCGACGAGCGTATCCGCGGGGCGCGGGATGGATGGGGGGAGGGCGGAGGAGAGCTCTGCGGACGCGAATGAGCCGAGCGCGTCGAGCTCGTCCCTCCCGGGCGGGTCGCGGCTGACGAACCTCTCCGTCATCCGCACGCACCCCAGGCGGACGCTCCCGGAAACCGGCGCGCCGCCGCCCCGCCCCGCCACGACTTCCACGCTGCCCCCTCCGATGTCGACTGCGACGATGCGACCGAGGGGGCGGGGGAGCGCGCGGGTCATCCCGCGCCAGGCGAGGCGCGCCTCCTCCCCTCCGGTCAATATCCTGATCTCGAGCCCCGTCGCCTCCGCCGCGCGCCTTATGAATTCCCGGGCGTTCGGCGCCTCCCGAAGGGCGCACGTGCCGAACGGCAGGACCGCCTCCGCCCCGGCCCGCCTCGCCCGGGCGGCGAAGCGCCTCACCGCGTCGAGCGTCCTCGCCGCGGCGGCCGGCGCGATTCCGCCCCCCGCCGTCAACCCCTCGCCGAGGCGCGTGATCTCGAGGCCGCGCTCGACGGCGGCGAGGGCGCCGCCGGCGGTGGCGTCGGCGACGAGAAGCCGCACGGAGTTTGTGCCGATATCGATGGCTGAGATGCGGATGGGGGTCATTGGGCGCACCGGGCCGGCACGGGCGGGGTCAGCGAACGGTGAGCGGCGTCGTGCTTATCCCGCCGATGATATCCCCGTAGATATTCGTAAAACCGCCCTGGAGCAGCCACGTGCCGTAGGAGGCGTGCTCGAATGCCAGGGCGGCCACGGGGTACTCCAGGCCGAAATCGAGCACCCACGGCCCGCCGTCGACGAAGCGGATGGGGACGGACCACGAGAGCCGCGTGGAGGCGGGGGATTCCCTCTGGAGGTAGAGCGCCCTGCCGAACGGATCGATGAGACGCACGTACGGGAAGAACGGCGTCACGCAGTACTTGAAGTCGGCGCTGACTACGATCGTGTCGTTCCGGGCGAAGGAGGTCTTGTTCACGTTCAGTTTCACGGGCCATTCGCTGCTCGGTATCGGGGTCGGGCCGGCCGGCGTCGGGGTGGGGCAAGGGGGGCCGGAGTTGGATGGGAATGGGCCGTCGTGGAAGGCGTTCGTTCCCGGCCCCTCGTTGGAGAATGTGTACTGGCACCCGCCGCCGAGGACGGCGATATGTATGCTCCCCCCCCCCTCGGGATCCGATTGGAGTATCTTCTGGTTGGGCGCGCGCCCGGCCTTCGGATTGATGGTGCTGGGGTCCTCGGTCTGGTAGATCGTCTCGACCGGGGGATAGGCGGGGCTGTACGGGGCGCCGGCGTCGGTGAGGGCGTTCAGGTGGTTGAGGGCGGCCTGGCTGGGGTGGTTGTAGTTGTTGCCGACGCCGCAGGAGATCACGGCGAAGTTCGCGAGGATCGTCGAGAGGAACTTGTTGGAGGAGGAGTTCGCGCTCCCGTGGTGGCTCGCGTGGATGACGTCCACCGTCACGCCGTCGAAGACGAGGGCGGCCCCGAGCGGCTCCTCCACGCGCGTGGAGAGGTCGCCGCAGGTCAGGTATTCGAAACCGCCGTAGCGGATGAGCACCCCGATCGAGCGCTCGTTGTCGTCGGGCGAGGGGATGGCCGGGCCGTTGTGGATCTCGCCGTTGATGCAGACGACGACGGCCGTGGCGCCGCCCCCCAGGTCGATCACCCGCCCCGGAGCGGGGGTCTCCCGACGGCCCGCGAACAGCGTCTTGTACGAGGTGCTCGGGTATTTCCCCATGTCCCCGATGTCGAAGATGGCCGTAGGCATGTACTGGCGGTTCTTGTACAGCGCCACGTCGTCGATCCCGTCGTAATGGTCCGCGTCCCAGTGGGTGGCCATCATGTAATCCATGCCGCCGGTCGGGGCGACGCGGTCGAGCGTCGCTATGACGGCGTCCGCGCCGCGAGCATCGTCGTCGAGGTCCCCGAGCTCGCTGACACGTGCATCATCCTCAACGGAGTCGCCAAGACCTACGCGATGACCGGGTGGCGGGTCGGCTGGATGATCGGCCCCAAGGACGTCATCGCTGCAGCCACCAACTTGCAGAGCCACATGACGAGCAACGTCAACAACGTCGACCAGCGGGCCGCCATCACAGCCCTCAGCGGTGACCTCGCGGCGGTCGACGCGATTAAGGTCGCCTTCGACCGTCGCCGCCGGACCATGGTCGCCATGCTCAAC
>CALLYX010000464.1 GCA_937858775.1 uncultured bacterium
GTCCCGCGGAACCGCGCAGCCAATGTGACAGAACTGCTGGATCCGTTCGAACGCGAGGATCTGTACAAGCTGGAAGCCACAATGGACTTGCCCGAAGGCGATGAAGCGCCGGAAGACCCGGAAGCTTCAGAGATGCCACCGGAGACCGGGCCCGATGTGCTGGTCGTCAAGAAGCGCTGGCTCGAGTGGCAGCCCGCGCTGGCGATGATGTCGGATAACGTCGCGCTCGGCGTGGGCGCGGGCAGTTACCAGCGCCGGATCGGCGAGGCGGTCTACGGGGCCTATCGGGGCGGCGTCTTGAACCCCGAGGATTTCATGGGGATGGAATGCGCGCGCTGATCGCAGCGGGGGCCGCGGCCGGGTGGCTGGCACTCGCCGGCTGCAGCACGGCGTCCCGATACGAGTATTACGACCACTCGGGGAAAACCGTCGACAAGAAGATCGACGAAAAGGCCGACCGGATCGGGCGGAATTTTAGGGGGGTCCTCCACCGGACGCAGAGGTAGGACGGGCGCCTCGGGGCGGGCGCCGGACGAATGACCGATGAGCAATGGCCGGGCGGACGCCTTCGGTGTTCCTTGCCGCTTGAGCCCGGTTATCGCCGTTTGACCCGGCATCCGGCCATCGCCCGGATTCCGCCTTTTGCGACAGCCCCGCCCATGGGGTGATCATGAAAGACAAGGGAATGCTGAAAAGGTTTCTGCTCGGGCTCGGCCTGGATTGCCGCGACGGCATCTGGCGCGTCACGCGCGGGGAGAACTTTCACCTGTACGGCGGTTCCGAGGACACGCACGGGGAGATGCAGGAGAAGGCGATCAAGCTGAACGAGCAGCTCGAAAAGAAGAAGAGGACGCTCGACACCGTCAGCATGGACGAACTCATGGAGATCGCCGACAAGATAGACATGTTCAAGAAGAAGCGGGCCGGCGGAGTATGAGGGAAATGCTGAGGGAGTGGCTCGAGTCGATCGTCGAGGACCCTGACCGCGAGGGGTTGCGCCGGACCCCCGAGCGATTGCGGGAGGCGTGGGGCTTCCTCACCAGCGGCTACCGCGAGGAGATCGCCAAGATCCTCGACGCCGAAATCAGCACCGACATATGCGACGAGATGGTGCTTCTCAAGGATATCGAGATGCTGAGCGTCTGCGAGCATCATTTCCTTCCCTTCTACGGGCGTTGCCACATCGCCTACCTGCCGGACAGGAGGATGCTCGGCATCGGCCGTATTGCGCGCCTCGTGGATGCGTTCTCGAGGCGGCTCCAGATCCAGGAACGGCTGACCACGCAGATCGCCGACGCCATCCAGGAGCACCTGGAGCCGAAGGGGGTCGCGGTGGTGATAGAGGCGCGGCATCTGTGCATGGTGCTCCGGGGCGCGGGGAAGCAGCGCTGCCTTGCGGTCACCTCGGCGATGCGGGGCTGCTTCCGCTCGCGCCAGGAGACGCGCATGGAGTTCCTCAACCTCATCGGCCTCCGGACGGAGGGGTGAGGCGGGGGGCCGGATTGCAGCGGGGGGACGGGGAATGGCGGGGCGCGGGGCGGGGCGGTTCGTTGTCGTGATGATCACCTGCGACCGCGGCGATACGGCGCGGGCGATCGCCAGGGCGCTGGTGCGCTCGCGCGCCGCCGCGTGCGTCAGCGTCTACCCGAAGGGCGAGTCGTTTTACCGGTGGAAGGGGAAGATGGAGAGGGCGCGCGAGCATCTCCTGCTCGCGAAGACAAGCATGGCCGGGCTTCCCCGCCTCATACGGGAGGTCGAGGCGCTCCACCATTACGAGGTGCCTGAGGTCGCGGCGTTCCCCCTTGTCGGGGGGGCCGGGAAGTACATGCGATGGCTGAGGGAGGAAGTATGCGGGAACAGGTAGAGAAGGTGATACGAGGGGAGATCGCGCCGATGCTCGCCATGCACGGCGGGAGCGTCGAGCTCGTCGAGGTGACGGATGAAGGGGTGGTGCGGGTGCGGCTCGCCGGGGCATGCGCCGGATGCCCCGGGGCGCGCGCGACGCTGGCGCACGTCGTCGAAACCGCCCTGCGCGACAAGGTGCCCGGGGTCAAGGGGATCGAGGCGGCCGAGTGACCTGAGTCCCGCAGGCGGACGCGCCTTGGGAAGCGGCGGCGTCACCGCGGGGATGGCGGCCGCCCTCCGGGCCGGGGCGGAAACGACGCGATTGCGCGGGGGCTGAGACGACGGACAAGGCGGCGCCGGCCGAGCGCCCGGCGGGCTATTCGATCCACGGCGCTGCGGCGCCCATCTTCAGCCGGCGACAACCTGGAAGGAACGGCACTCCGCCAGATTGAGCTGCCAGAGGTACTCGACGAAGAGAAAGGTCTCGCCGCAGTCGTCGTTGGAACAGTGCTTCCAGGTGAACTTGCGGTTCCCCTCGATCTTCTCGTCCTCGACGACAAGATCGCTGAAGCAGTATTCGCATATCTCTTTCATGACGGATCTCCAACCTATCCATATCTATAGCAAAAGTCGTGCCAATATCATGTTTTGCTAGTGATAATGTTACTTATTGCGGCGCAATAGATAATCAATGTCTACAATAACATTGACATAGACAAATCATAGTAAAACAGTGAAAAGAATGTAATTGAGGCCCGTATCCATACATATATTGCGCGGTTTGGGTTTTGAGGCCGACAGCACGGCGCGGCGTGCGCGCGCGAATTGCGGTCGATGCGGCGGGGGGGACGCTGGCCGGACGGATGCTACTTGTGCCGCTGCCGCTTCAGGTATTTCACCATCTTGAGTTCGGTGCCGATGCGGGGGCTCATGTCGTACCAGACCATGTCCATCGAACGGCGGATGAAATAGACCCCCAGGCCGCCGGGTTTGACGTCGTGCAGGTCGCGGGACCTGATGCGGGCCGGATGCACCTTCTTCCCGAAATCCTTGATGACGACCTCCAGCCGGTCGGCCAGCTCCCTCAGGATCAGGACGATCTTCTTGTCGAAGTTCCCCCCGTAGCCGTGCTTGATGACGTTGGTGCACGCCTCGTCGACCGCGTGGATCACCTCGCTCCTCGCCTTGGCTGAGAAGCCCATCTCGTAGGTGATCTCGTCGAGCATCGAGCGCACCGCGCGGAGGAACTTCGGGTTGCTGGGGATGATGACGGTGATGGTGTTGGGAAGCGCGCGCGTTCTCGCCATGGCGTCACCCCAATCGTATCGCCAGCGCGGTGAGGTCGTCGTGCTGGCTCACCCCGCGCGAAAAGGCCTCGATGCGGCGCATCAACCTCCGCACCGCGGCCTCCGGCCCCATCGCGGGGCCGCCGAAAACCTGCCTGAGGCGCTGGAATCCGAACTCCCGCCCCTTCCTGTCGCGGGCCTCGGGGATGCCGTCGGTGTACAGAAGGAGGAGGTCGCCCTTCTCCATCGGGACGGTGCGCAACTGGTAGCGCGTCCCGCGCTCCACGCCGAGCGGCATGCCCGTGGGGCCCTCGAGGAGCTCGACGCCCGCCCCCCCGCCGCGCTTCCTGAGCATCGGCGGGTGCCCGGCGCTGCAGAAGGCGACCGTCCGTTCCGCCGCGTCCACGACCGCGTAGACGAGCGTCACGAACATGCCGCTCGTGATATGCGCCAACAGGGCGTCGTTCAGCTGGCCGAGGACCCTGTCCGGGCTCTCGGCCCCGGACGCCCTGAAACGGAACTCGCTCAGGACCTTGACCATGTAGAGGGCGGCGGGGACGCCCTTCCCGGAGACGTCGCCGACCGCCACGCCGAGCCTCCGCGGCCCCATCTCCACGATATCATAAAAGTCCCCCCCCGTCTCCCAGGCGGGGAGCGTGCGCGCGTATACC
>CALLYX010000465.1 GCA_937858775.1 uncultured bacterium
TAGCCCTGCGGGCGCTCGGGCGGGTGCTCTGAAGCTGCCCTGGTGGGCGAGGTGCTTTGCCCGGGGGTGGACTCGCAAGACCTCCTCGCGCCGGGCGACGTGCGGCAAATCGACGAAGACCGTGCGGTCGAAGCGGCCGGGGCGCAGCAGCGCCGGGTCGAGGATGTCGGGCCGGTTGGTGGCGGCGATGACGATGACGTTGGTCTCGTTGTCGAAGCCGTCCATCTCGACCAAAATCTGGTTCAGCG
Organism: uncultured bacterium; assembly: GCA_937858775.1. Lineage (GTDB taxonomy): Bacteria > Auribacterota > Tritonobacteria > UBA1439 > UBA1439 > UBA1439. The sequence goes on from CALLYX010000465.1 coordinate 249, forward strand.
TCTGCTCGCGTTCATCATGACCACCGCCCATCCCCGCGCCGCGTTTCCCGCCGGGGACGGACAGGCGCCCGCCGTCCCTCACCGCCGGGCGAGTTCGGCTATCAGAAGCAGTTGATGGTGTCCGCGCAGAAGGCGGGTTTTCAATCCGCGCGACCGGAGGTACGCCGCGAGGGCCGCGAAGTCGTTGCGGTACCGCGTGTGCGTCCGCCCCTCGGATGCGAACACCTTGTCGAAGATGCGGTGGCCGGAGCGGTCCAGATCGCTGAGCACGATCTTTCCCCCCGGCTTGAGCACGCGGACGAGCTCGCGCGCGACCGCGATCGGATCGCGGAGATGATGGAGGGCGTTCATGGAGACCGCCGCGTCGAACGAGGCGGCGCGGAACGTCAGCCGTTCGGCGTCCTGGACGGAAAAGTTGACCCTGCCCGCGACCCCGGCCCGCTCCGCGTTCATGCGGGCGTAGCGCTGTTCGGCAGGGTCGATATCCACCGTCGTCACGGAGGGCGCGGCCGCGGCGAGGGCGCTCAGGAAACGCCCCTTCCCCGTCCCTATCTCCAATACCTTTCCCGAAAGCGACCCGGCGCCGGAGAGGACGAAGCGGACGGCCTTTTCGAAGTCGTATCCGTGCCTTGAAAAAAGGCCGTTCCTCTCCATGAGGCGCGCGTGGTTCCGCGCTATCTCATCCCGGGAAAAGGCCCCCGCCTCCCCGCCGGGGCGGGATTTCCGCGCGGCCGCCGCCTCCCCGCCGCCGCCGGCCGGTTCCCGCGCCGCCGAAAGGACGCGGCGGAGCGCCCGGGATGCCTTTCGGCCGCAGCAGGGTTCGGCGCCGCGGCATGGCATCCCCTTCAGATGTTCGTATGCGGCCGACATGGCGCGCCGGATGGCGGGAATGCCGCTTCCCCGCGCGTAGGCGAGGCCCGCCGCGAGGGCCGGCGCCGCTTTCGCGGCCAGGCCGCACTCGTCCGAGATCCTCCTGCGGCGTTGGCTGAGATGGATCTGCGCCAGGAGGGTGAAGAGGACGGCGGGCAGGGCCCGGCGCCCGATTTTCCGGTAGAGGGCGCGGAGCGGCGCGCCGAGGAAGATCCCCTGGTTCCCGGAGCCCGTAACCGTTACGACAGGGATGGGGTCCCCGGCCATCCTCCCCGCGACGAGTTCGGCGACGCCGTCCGGCAGCGGCTTCGCTGGGTCGGCTTTAACCTGGCGCGTTACGAAATCGCGGGCGATCCGCTCCATGCGGGGGGAGCGCTCCCGGACGATCTCCGCTATCTCATCGAGCCCCTTGATCCTCGGGGGCCTCCGCCACGGGCGGCGGAGGATGGGCGCCCCGTTCCTCTCGATCGAGGCGATGAAGTCGTGCCGTCCCGCGACGACCACCGTGACGGATTCGCCGGGGGCGTGGAGGGCGGCCTTGATATATATCCCCCGCCGCGCCGAGGGGATGACGGTCAGCCACGCGCGGCGCGAGAGGAGGGGATGGGCGCGCGGCGCCTCCAGGCGCTCGAAGGGGTTGAATCCGCGCGAGGAGGAGAGAAGGCCGGCCACCGCCGCGGCCCTTATGCC
>CALLYX010000466.1 GCA_937858775.1 uncultured bacterium
GCGCACGAGGCGGGGGGTCAAGCCGGTATTCGTGTCGCCCGGCCACCTGATAGACCATCGCTGGGCCGCCCGCGTGGTCATGCGATGCGTCCGGGGCTTCCGCCTTCCCGAGCCGACGCGGCAGGCGCATATAATGGTCAACGCCCTCCGGCGCGAGCGGACGGCGCCGCGAAAGGCCCCCTGCGCCCGCTCGGGCCGGGCGGAAGATTGTTATCAACAAACCGGCCGGGTTGTCCTAAAATGACGCCTCGGGAGCGTGTCCCGCGCGACGCCGTCTTGCGGCGATCCGCGGCCGACGCTTCCGCCAGTGGAGGTGTGCGATGCGTCGCATCGGCGTGTTCTTTGCGCTCGCCTGCGCCGCGGGGGGCGTCCCCGGCTGCGGGTGGAAGATGGTCGACGCCCCGATACGGGTCCGCGGGCAGGTGATAGACGCGGACACGAAGGCGCCGGTGGAGGGGGCGTATATCGACATCGCCGACGACCGCGAGAAACTCGACATCCGCCTTCATACCGCCGTCCGGACGGACTCGAACGGCGCCTTCGACACCACCTTCGTCTACGCCTACGAGCGCTGGGCGTGGCTCGGGATCCCCGTCTGGTGGCTGTCGACCGCTCCGGAGAGAATCTACGTCGAGGTAACGGGAAACGGCTACCGCCCACGCGTCACCAATATCGACTACCGCGCCGCCCTCACGGGCGGGGAGAAGGAGCCGCCCCCCGTCACCTTCGACCCGATCGCGATCCACCGGAGCTCGCCGCCCAGAAAAAGCGCGCCCCCGCGGGACGAACCGTAACGCCGCCGGGCGGCAGGGAGGGCGGACGCCGGATGAAAAAGACCCGCATCGCCGTCGTCATGGGCGGACGCACAGCCGAGCATGAGATCTCCCTCGCCAGCGGGGCGATGGTGTGCGCCAACCTCGACCGGCGCAGATACCTCGTGAAGCCGGTCGTCATATCTCGGGACGGCAGGTGGCGCGCCCCACGCGGCTATCCCGCGGCGGCGCCCCGCGCGGCCGCGGGGCTTCGCTACGGCGCGGCGGGGGACGCAATCACGCGCCTCGTGCGGGACCGGGTCGACTGCGTCTTCATCGCCATGCACGGCCCCTACGGCGAGGACGGCACGATCCAGGGGCTGCTCGAGATGCTGGATATCCCGTACACCGGATCGGATGTCTGCGCCAGCGCCTTGGCGATGGACAAGATCAAGGCGAAGGAGATCTACCGCGCCCACGGGATACCGACCCCGGCCTTCTGCGTCATCGAGGCGCGGGATTGGAGGACCCGCCGGGTGGAAATCGTCCGGGGGGTGGGGCGCCGCGTCGGCTTCCCCTGCTTCCTCAAGCCGGCGAGGCTCGGATCGAGCGTCGGGGTCCGGCGCTGCCGCTCCGCGGACGAGTTCGCCCGGCGCGCCTCCTCGTCGTTCCGCTACGGGGACCGCCTGCTGGCCGAGAAGCTTGTCGATGGGATCGAACTGACGTGCGCCGTGCTCGACACCCCGGGGGGGAGGCCCCCGATAGCCCTCCCCCCCACGGAGATCTTCCCGCGGGACCGCGCCTATTTCGACTACAGCGCCAAATACACGCCCGGGATGAGCGTCGAGATCACCCCGGCGCGGATCGGAGCGGCCATGACCGCGCGTGTGCAGCGGCTCGCGCTGCGCGCGCACGCCGCCCTGGGATGCTCCGGGATGTCGAGGACGGACATGATAGTGCGGGGGCGGACGCCCGCGGTCCTGGAGACCAACACTATCCCCGGGATGACGAGGACCTCCCTGCTACCCCAGGCGGCGCGCGCGGCGGGCCTGGACTTTCCGCGGCTGCTCGATAGGGTCATCGCCGTCGCGATCGAGGGGCACCGCAGGAGGCGACGCCACGCGCGCGCGCGTTGACGGCCGCGGGCGCGAAAGGAGGGGCGGGATGCGTCGAAAAGCGCTTTACATCCTGATCGCCGCCGCGCCCGCGGCGTGCAGCGCCGCGCAATCCGCGGAGCCCGCGGGCCCGTCGGAATGGACCGCGCGGAACTGGACAGGCCTATTCGTGCAGGTCTCCCTGTTCATCCTCGCCCTCATCGGCCTCTGCCGTCTTGCCGGCGGCGGCGGGGAGTGAGAAAAGCCGCGCGCCGCGGCGTTCTCACCGGGCCTGGTCGAGCGCCGCGCGCATCTCGGCCAGGAACCCAGGGGCGGGCTTGAACCCAACTGCCCGGCGCACGACCTTCCCCTCCGCGTCCATGAAAAGCACCGTCGGCAGCGCGGACGGGGCGTAGGCGGAGCGCGTCTCCCTGTCGCCGTCCACATCCACCCGCGCCGCGACGAACCGCCGGGCGAGCGAACGGACCTCGGGGTCAGCGAACGTCTCCGCGTCGAGTCTCCTGCACCAAGACGACCGGTCCGAGTAGAGCACCGCCATGACCGGCCCGCGCCTCCGGGCGGCCTCCTTGAGCGCCGCGGGTATCGAATCCATCCAGCGGATGCCATCCCCGGGGGCGTCCCCCTCCCGCGCCCTGCAGGAGGAAAGCAGCGCGGCTGCGCAGATTGCTGCGGCGACGGCGGTCTTCATAGGCGGGGCCTCCCTTTCATCGCGGCGCGAAAAAGCCGCAGTATCCCATAAGCAGCCATGTCATCAACTGAATCACGAAGCAGAGGATCGCCGCGACGATCAGCGTGACCGATGTCACCATTATGAGCGACTCTACGCCGTCGACATAGGCGGCGCTCAGCACATAGACGAGGAGGAAGATGGCGATGGTAAAATGCTGGGCCGCATGGAGCGGTTCGCGGACCGCCAGGGCGTAGAGCAGCATCGCCGCGACGCAGAGCAGCACCAGGGCGAGGGAGACCGTGCGCCCGCCCAAATGCGCGAGCCGCCTGAGGAGGAACCACCCGGAGATCGCGGCCAATAACAGGCTGACCGTCTCCGCGATAACCATGAGTGGGGGCAGCGGCGTCAACGGGTTGTGGCGCGGGCAGAAATCGGCCCATCCCCCCGGGCCGAGCCTCGTCCGGGCGCCGCAGGCGATGCAGACGCCGTGCGCGGCCGAGCGGAACGGGAAGAGCCGGCGGTAGCCGAGAAAGAGCCCGAGCGCCGCGGCGGTGGACGCCGCCCATATCGCCGCCGGTTTCGCCCAGCCGGCGCGGCGCGCCTCATCCCCCATGGGAACCGCCCCCCATGCGCTCCACCTCCCTCGACAGCCTGTCGAGGGACGCCTCGAGCGAGAGGCCGAGACGCATCACCTCGGCAAGGGCCAGGCAGGCGATGAAGACGCCGGCCCCGAGGACGAGCCCGGCCGCCGCCGCGAACCTGTCGCCCGGCGGGGCGAGGCGGGCGATCACCGCCCCCCCGGCTAGCCCGGCGGCGGCGAATACCCTGAACGCGACCGAGAGGGCGCGAAGGAGTGGGAAGCCGCGCGCCGGCCGGCGGCCCCCGCCCGCCTCGCTCGCGCCGAAGCACCGCCGGCACAGGGGGTTGCCGTCATCCCCTTCGTAGGCGAAGATCCCGGTTGGAATCTCCGCCCCGCATCCCGCGCACCTCGCCATCCCGGCCCCCGCGCTCACTGTTTGAACAGCCGCTTCATCGAGTCGTCCTTCTTGGGGCGCGCGGCCCGTGTCCTGCTGGCAAGCTGGTCGAGCAAGAGCGTGATCCCGCGCGTCGCCACCTCGTGCGGCAGGCCCATGTCGTCGATGACGATCCCCCCCTGCCAGAACGACTCGCCGGTGGCCGTGTCCGCCATTCTGACCCGCAGGGAGACCTTGGAGTTGTTGTGCTGGCGGTATCTGTACGTGGAGCATTTGTCCACCTCGCCCATGACGAGGGCGTCCGCCCTGAGCGCGGCGCCGACGCGCAGGTTGAACGGTTGGCGCAGGACGGTGGCGCCCGCCTCGCGCGCGACCAGGGCCGTCCGGTCGGTCGAGCCGTCGTCGACGACCACGACGGGGTACCCGGCGGCCACGGCCTGGTCGACAACCGTGCCGATGAACGCAGCCTCGTTCAGCGCCGGGGTGATCAGCACCAACATCATAGGTAGCGGTCCAGGA
>CALLYX010000467.1 GCA_937858775.1 uncultured bacterium
CTGCTCACCTGTCCGAAGTGCGACTACCTCTACCCGCTCCCCGCCTGGCAGCGCATAAACAGCCTCTTCGACGAGGGGGAGTTCCACGAGATCGATCCGGAGATGCGCCCGACGGATCCCCTGCATTTCGTGGACACGCTGCCGTACCCGAAGCGCCAGGCCGGCGCGGAAAAGAAGGCCGGTGTTCCCGAGGCGGTCGTGACGGGGATCGGTTCGCTCGCCGGATTCGGGGTCGCCTTCGCGGCAATGGATTTCCACTACATGGGGGGGAGCATGGGCTCGGTCGTCGGCGAGAAGATCGCCCGCCTCGTGGAGCTGGCGATAGAGAAACGCCTCCCCCTCATAATCGTCTCCGCGTCCGGCGGCGCGCGGATGCAGGAGGGCGCGCTCAGCCTGATGCAGCTCGTCAAGACCAGCGCCGCCCTCGCCCGCCTCGCCTCCGAAGGCCTCCTCTACATCTCGGTGATGACGAACCCCACGACTGGGGGGACCACCGCTTCCTTCGCCTCGCTCGGCGACGTCATCATAGCGGAGCCGGGCGCCTTGATCGGATTCGCCGGCCCGAGGGTGATCAAACAGACGATCCAGCAGGAGCTTCCGAAAGGGTTTCAGACCTCGGAGTTCCTCATCGCGCACGGCATGGTGGACCTGATCGCCGGGCGCAAGGAGATGAAGCGGACGCTGGCCGAGATCCTGTCGCTCTTCAACGCCCCCCCCTTCACGGCGGCCATGATCCCTCCGAACGCCCGTCGCCCCGGGGCCGCGGCGGGCGCGTGAACCCTCCCCCCCTGCGCCCATCCCCGTCCGGGCGAGGCGGGCCTGTCCGGGGCCTCTGCGCGGGATACCTGGCGCGGCTCGAGCGTTTCGGAATGCGCCCGGGCCTCGAAAGGATACGGGCGCTCCTCGCCGCCTGCGGCGAGCCGCAGCGCGCGGTCTCCCTCGTGCAGGTCTCCGGTACCAACGGGAAGGGGTCGGTCTGCGCGATGGTCGAGTCGGTCCTCCGTGCCGCCGGTTTCGCCACGGGGCTCTACACCTCCCCCCACCTCGTCGCGTTCACGGAGCGGATCAGGTTCCGAGGCGAGCCGGTGGGGGAGGCGGAGGCGGACGCCCTAGCCGCGGAACTGATCCCGGCTGCTGACGAGATCGCCTCGGGGGGTGCGGGGCCGCCGACGTACTTCGAATTCATGACCGCCATGGCGTTCCTCCACTTCGCGCGGCGAGGGGCCGATTTCGCGCTGATCGAGACGGGGCTCGGGGGGCGGTTCGACGCCGCGAGCGCGGCGGAGGCGCCCGTCGCCGCGGTGACATCGATCGGCCTGGACCACACGGCGGTCCTCGGCGGCACGATCGAGGAGATCGCCGCCGAGAAGGCGGGGATCATCGCCGGGGGGGCGTCGGTCGTGTGCGGCGAGATGCCGGACGCGGCATTCGGGGTGATCGCGCGGGCTGCGGCGATGAAGCGGGCTACCGTGCTCCGCGTGGGGGATGATATACTCTACTCGGTGCTGGACGAATCCCCGGAGAGGACCGTGCTCGAGGTGGCGGGGCGGCTGGGGCGCTTCGGTCCGCTCTCCCTCCCCCTCGCCGGGCGGCACCAGGCCTCGAACTGCGCGGCGGCGCGCTCGGTCTCGCCGAGCGCGAAGAGGGCGCGACCGAGGGCCTCGCGGATCGAGTTGCGACGCGGCTCGAGCGCGAGGGCGCGTTCGCCGTACTCGATCACCTTGGGCCAGTTCTGCGCCTTGAACGCGACCTTGGTCGCGAGGTCGAGCGCCTGGACCTTGGCGGGCTCGAGCGTCACGCACTCCTCCGCCCGCGCGAACGCGCCGGCCAGGTCGCCCGCCTGGAAC
>CALLYX010000468.1 GCA_937858775.1 uncultured bacterium
TCTGGGAATATGTCGAGCGCGAGCGGATCCCCGTGATCCCGCTCTACTTCGACCGCGGGGACGGGCGGCGCTACCGGTCGCTCGGCTGCGCGCCGTGCACCACCCGGGTGGGATCCGCCGCGAGGGGCGTGCGGGAGATCATCGAGGAGCTCCGCTGCGGCGCGTTCGCCCGCGTCGCCGAGCGCGCCGGCCGCGAGCAGGACAAGGAGGACGGCGGGGGCCTGGAGACGCTGCGGCGCGAAGGGTACATGTAGGGGGAAACGAGGTGCGCGGCATGGAGTGTGCGGGGCGGAACGAACAGATCGGCATCGTCATGGTCGGCCACGTGGACCACGGCAAGAGCACGCTGATAGGGCGGCTTCTCGCCGAGTGCCGCGCCCTTCCGGAGGGCAAGATCGAGGGGATCCGGGCCGTCTGCAGCCGGAGCGCCAGGCCGTTCGAGTACGCCTTCCTGCTTGACGCCCTCAAGGACGAGCAGGCGCAGGGCATCACCATCGACGCGGCGCGATGCTTCTTCCGGACCGCCCTCCGGCCGTATGTCATGATCGACGCCCCGGGACACGTCGAGTTCCTCAAGAACATGCTCACCGGCGCCTCGCGCGCGGAGGCGGCCCTCCTCGTCATCGACGCCCGGGAGGGGATCCGGGAGAACTCCAAGCGGCACGGGTATATGCTGTCGATGCTCGGCCTCCGGCAGTTGGCCGTCCTCGTGAACAAGATGGACCTCGTGGGATACGACCGGAACGTCTTCGCCGCCATCCGGGATGAATACGCGGCGTTCCTCGACCGGCTCGGCATCCGCCCGGTCGCGTTCATCCCTGTGAGCGGAAGCGCAGGGACGAATATCGCCTCCCGCGGCGCGGAGACGCCGTGGTACGACGGCCCAACGCTCCTCGAACAGATCGACGCGTTCCGGCGCCGCGAGGATCCGGCCGGCCTGCCGTTCCGCCTTCCGGTTCAGGGAATCTACAAGTTCACCGAGGGGGGCGACGAGCGCAGGATCGTGGCCGGGACTATAGAGACGGGGACGATAGCCGCCGGCGACGCCGTCGTGTTCCAGCCCTCCGGAAAGGCCTCGCGGGTGAAGACGATCGAATATTTCAACGGCGCGCCGAAGCGCTTCGCGTCGGCGGGCGAGGCGCCCGGCATCACGCTGGAAACTCAGGTCTACGTCAAACCGGGGGAGTGGCTCGTGCGGGAGGGCGAGCCGCCCCTGCGCACCGCCACGCGCCTGCGCGCGAATCTCTTCTGGATGGGGCGCGACCCGATGGTCCGCGGGGCCGCCTACAAGCTCAAGCTGGGCGCCGCGCGGAGCCCGGTGAGGCTGGTTGAAGTCCTGGCGGTGCTCGACGCCACGGAGCTGTCGAGCGTCGCGGGGAAACAGCAGGTTGACCGGCATGACGTGGCCGAAGTGCTCCTCGAGACGCCCAAGCCCGTGGCGTTCGACCTGGTCGGCGAGATCGAGCAGACCGGCCGGTTCGTGATCGTCGACGACTACGAGATCTCCGGGGCCGGGACCGTGCTCGCCGCGGAGGCGGGCGGCGAATCCATCCTGCAGGCGCACGTCAGGGAGCGCGAGATCGCGTGGAAGAACAGCGCCATCCCGCCGGAGGAGAGGGCCGCCTCCTACGGCCACGGGTCGAAGTTCGTCGTCTTCGCCGGCGCGGACGCGCATGCCGGCGAACGATTCGCGCGCGCCCTTGAGCGGGCGCTCTTCGAGATGCGCTACAAGGCCTACTACCTGGGCATAGAGAACCTCGCCCGCGGGCTGGACGCGGAGTCGCGGGG
>CALLYX010000469.1 GCA_937858775.1 uncultured bacterium
CGGTTGATGGTCGAACCGGTCGGGGAGATGGGCGTGGCGACACTCGTCGTCGGCAGCGCGGCCACCAGTGTGGCCGGGGCGATGGTCGGCTGGCGTTCAGGCTCGGCCGTCGCTCTCTCGCGCTGGACGACGACAAACCACGCCACCAGCGAAGAGCCGAGAAGGGTGACAACAACCAGCAGCGTTACGGCCACAAACAGACAGCCGCGCCGGCGCGGAGGGCCAAGCGGAGCGTCGTCAGCGGCGTCAAACGGCTCAGGGAAACGTTCGTCATCGTCCATTAATACCACCTGCTCTCGTTCGTACACCAGCGCCTTAGCGCGCTCTTAAGGCGGTGAAGAACGCGCTGAAGCGCTCAACTACGAACCTCTATCCTCTCCATCTGCTCCCCATGCACCCGGTCGTGTTGCACGGCCAGATAGACCAACTCATGCAGCGACGTGGGACCGAAGAAGGTGTGCTGTCCCTGGCGATCCCATACGTCCAGCGGTAGGGGGGCCAGCCGGGCAATGGTTTCCGCGCGGGCCGCGACGAACGCGGTGGCGGCGGCGCGGCCGTCGAGCAGGTACTGGGCACCCGACACCAGGGTGAGGGCGACCGCCGCCCAGAGGACCAGGCACCGGACGGCGCCGCGCTCGGCGCCCGCGACGCACGCCGCGATGGAACCGCCCAGGCTCATACCGAGGAGCCCCACGCACTCCCGCCTGACGTCCCCCCTCCCCCGGACGAGGGCCAGCGCCGCCTTGGCGTCGCCGATCTCCCCCTCGATGGACAGGTCCTCGGAATCCCCGTCGCTCTCACCGCAGCCGCGAAAGTCGAAGCGGAGCGCCAGGATCCCCTCGGCGGCGAAACGCCTCGCGGCCTTCACGAAGAGCCGGTGCGGCTCGATCTTGTGCCCGGCGAATCCGTGCAGCATCACCACGGCGGGGAAAGGGGGGGCGTGGGGGGGCTCGGGGATGTGGAACATCCCGAACAGCCTCTGGCCGGCGTTCTCGAAGACGACCGGTTCCTGCCGCGTGGCGGGCGGGTTCATCCACCCTCGGCGTGCGGGGGCCGCCCCAGCGCACCCAGGACCTTCTCCCGCCGGGCGGCGAGCTCTTCCCTCTTGCGGCGGCGCATCTCGACGACAGCAGGCGGGGCCCTCTTCACGAACGCCTCGTTGGAGAGCTCCGCGTCGATCCTGGCTATGGCGCGCCCCGTCTCCTCCAGCTCGCGGGCGACGCGGGCGCGTTCGGCGGCCGGGTCCGCGCCCGCGGCGAGTTCGAGGTACACGATCGTGCCCGAGGAGATCGGCGCCGCCGGCATGGCGCGGCCCGGGGAGAAGTGCGGGTCCACCGTGATCTTCCGCGCCTTCATGAGGAGCATGCAGACCTCCCTCCCCTCCTCCAGCGCCTCGCCCTCGGCCGCCGAGGCGGGCTTGACGACGACCGCCACCCCTGCGCGCGCCGGGACGGCGTACGCCTTGCGGAGATTGCGCACCGCCGTGACCGCCTCGCGCCTGAGCAGCGACCGCGCCTCGACCTCGTCGTCGATCATGGCCGCGTCCGCCTCCGGCCACGGGCCCAGCGTTATCGACTCGCCGGACCGCCCGGGAAGCATCTGCCAGATCTCCTCGCTCAGGAACGGCATGAACGGCGAGAGAAGCCGCAGGAAGACCTCGAGGCAGTGAAGCATCGTCCGGCGCGGCCCGCGCGCGTCCCCCCCCTGCCCCGCCTTGATGCGGGCCTTCACCGACTCGATATACCAGTCGCAGTAGTCGTTCCAGAAGAAGTCGTAGAGCCGCTCGGCGGCCTCGTTGAACCTGAAGCCCTCGAGCGCCGCGGCGATGACGCGCGCGGCGCGGTTGAGCCGGCTCAGGATGAACCGGTCGTCCATTGCGAGGGCCGGCGCGTCGCCGCCCGCCGGCCCGCGCTCATCGCCGAGGTTCATCAGGACGAACCGCGACGCGTTCCATATCTTGTTGGCGAAATTCCTCCCGAGCTCGCACGACTCGTTCGAGTAGTGGACATCCTGCCCCACCGGGCTCAGGCGGGCGATGGTGAAGCGCAGGGCGTCGGCGCCGTAGGCGGCGATGACGTCGAGGGGGTCTGGCGAGTTGCCGAGGGATTTGCTCATCTTCCTCCCCTCCATGTCCCGGATGATGCCGGTGAAGAAGACATCCGCGAACGGCGGTTCGCCCATGAACTCGATCCCAGCCATGATCATCCGAGCCACCCAGAAGAAGATGATGTCCGGCCCGGTGACGAGCGTGGTGGTGGGGTAGAAGTAGCCGAGGTCGTCGGTCTTATCCGGCCAGCCGAGGGCGGAGAACGGCCAGAGCCAGGAGGAGAACCACGTGTCCAGGACGTCCTCGTCCTGGACGAGGTCCGCGCCGCCGCAGGCGGGGCACCGCTCGGGGGCGGTCCGGGAAACGATCACGCCGGCTCCCGCCTCTGCAGGGGCGCCGGTTTCGGCCCCGCCCCGGCAGCGCCCGCAATACCAGACCGGTATCCGGTGCCCCCACCAGAGCTGGCGCGAGATGCACCAGTCGCGGATATTCTCCATCCAGTGCCGGTAGACCTTCACCCAGCGCCCCGGGTGGAATGAGACCGCCCCGTCGAGGACCGCCCGGAGGGCCGGACCGGCAAGCGGCTTCATCTTGACGAACCACTGTTCGGAGAGATACGGCTCGATCACGGTCCGGCAGCGGTAGCAGTGCCCGACGGAGTGGCGGTGCTTCTCCACCTTCTCGACCAGCCTCATCTCCTCGAGGCGGGCGAGGAGGGCCTCGCGGCACTCGAAGCGATCCATCCCCTCGTAATCCGCGCCCGCCTCCGCGGTCATCACTCCGCCGCCGTCCATGACCGACACCCGGGGGAGGCCGTGGCGGAGCCCGATCTGGAAGTCGTTCGGGTCGTGCGCGGGCGTGACCTTTACGACGCCGGTGCCGAACTCCGGATCTACGAAGCCGTCGGCGATGACGGGGACAACGCGCTCCACCGACGGGACGACCACCCTCCGCCCTACGATGCCGGCATGGCGTGCGTCGGAGGGATTGACGGCGACCGCCGTGTCCCCGAGAAGCGTCTCGGGGCGCGTCGTCGCCACCGTCACGAATCCGCCGCCCCCCTCGAACGGGTAGCGGATATGCCACAGGCGGCCGTCGTGGTCCTCGTGCTCCACCTCCTCGTCGGAAAGGGCGGTGCGGCAGCGGGGACACCAGTTGATTATGTACCGCCCGCGGTAGATGAGTCCCTTCTCGTGGAGGCGGACGAATGCCTCGCGCACGGCGCGGGAGAGCCCCTCGTCCATCGTGAACCGCTCCCTGCCCCAGTCGCAGGAGCAGCCGAGCTTCTTGAGCTGGCGGATGATCGCGCCGCCGTAGCGCTCCTTCCACTCCCAGACACGCCGCAGGAACGCCTCCCGGTCCAGCCCCCCGCGCCGCGTCCCGCTCTTCGCCAGCTCCTTTTCCACCACGTTCTGGGTGGCGATCCCGGCGTGGTCCGTCCCCGGGAGCCAGAGCACCTCGAATCCCTGCATCCTCTTCCACCGCACGAGGATGTCCTGAAAGGTGTTGTTCAGGACATGCCCCATGGTCAGGATGCCGGTGATATTGGGGGGGGGGATTACGATGACGTACGGTTTCCGGCCCGGGCGCGGGCGGGCACTGAAATAGCCGCGAGACTCCCATGCTGAATACCACCGGTCCTCGACCTGGGCCGGGTCGTAGCGCGTCGCTAGTTCCGCCATGGCGCAGATGCCCCCTCCCACGGACGGCGCAAGGGCGCCCTCAAGGCCTCCCCTTTCGCGCGGTCGCAGGCGCCGCCTTGTCGCGGAGCAGTTTGTACTCGACGCTGTCCACGAGCGCCTGCCAGCTCGCCTCGATGATGTTCTCCGAGACCCCGACGGTCCCCCACGCCGCCCCGGGATCCTTGGACTGCACCAGGACGCGCACCTTCGCCGCCGTCCCGGCCTTCACGTCGAGGACCCGCACCTTGTAATCCACGAGGCTCATGTCGGCGATCGACGGGTAGAAGGGGAGGAGCGCCTTGCGCAGCGCGTTGTCGAGGGCGTTGACCGGGCCGTCCCCCTCCGCTGCCGTGTGCTCGAAGAGGTCGCCCACCTTGACCTTGATCGTGGCCTCGGAGATGAGGGAGCCGTCCGCGCGCTTCTCGACGCTCACCCTGAACCCCTCCAGGGTGAAGAACGGCGTGTGGCGCGTGAGCGCTTTTTCGACGAGGAGCTTGAACGAGCCCTCCGCCGCCTCGAACTCGTACCCCTCGCTCTCGAGCCTCTTGACGACGTGGAGGACGTTCTTGAGGGCGGCCCCCTCCTTCTCCAGCCCGAGGCGCATCTCGCGCGCCTTCATGAAAATGCTCGCCTTCCCGGAGAGCTCCGAGACGAGAATCCGCCGCGCCCCCCCCACCTCCCCCGGTTCGATATGCTCGTATCCCTGGGGGTTCTTGAGGACGGCATCGGCGTGGACCCCCCCCTTGTGCGCGAAGGCGCTCGCCCCCACATACGGGGCGCGCGGCCACGGCGCCATGTTGGCGATCTCGTCCACGAACCGGGAGAGGTCCGTGAGCCCCGCGAGGCGCTCCCTCTCCACGCACGGGATCCCCATCTTCAGGACGAGCGTGGGGATGATGCTGACGAGGTCCGCGTTGCCGCACCGCTCCCCGTAGCCGTTGATCGTCCCCTGAACGTGGACGGCCCCCTCCCCCACGGCCACGACCGCGTTCGCGACACCCACGCCGGAGTCGTTGTGGGTGTGGATCCCTATCGGGGCGCGCACGAGCCCGATGACGGCCCGCATGGCCTCGGCGATCCCCGTCGGGAGCGTCCCGCCGTTCGTGTCGCAGAGGACGATGGTGTCCGCGCCCGCCTCCTCGGCGGCGAGGAGGGTCTTGACGGCGTAGTCGGGATCGGCCCGGTAGCCGTCGAAGAAATGCTCGGCGTCGTAGATGACCTCCTTGCCGAGATCCTTGAAGTAGCGCACGGTGTCGCGGATCATCGCGAGGTTCTCCGCGGCGCTGGTCCTCAGGACCTCCTTGACGTGGAGCATCCAGCTCTTGCCGAAGACGGTCACCACGGCCGTGTCCGCCTCCCGCAGCCGGACGACGTTCACGTCGTCCGCGACGGGGACGCCTGCGCGCCTCGTGCTCCCGAAGGCGGCCACCCGCGCGCGCCGGAGTCCGAGCGCCCGCGCCTGGGAGAAGAACTCTATATCCTTCGGGTTCGACCCCGGCCATCCGCCCTCGATGTAATGGATCCCGAACTCGTCCAGCCTCCGGGCGATCAACAGCTTGTCCGCCGACGAGAAGCTGATCCCCTCCGCCTGGGAGCCGTCGCGCAAAGTCGTGTCGTATAGCCTCACCGTCTTCATGGCTGCACCGGTCCTCCCCGCGGCCGCGTTCACCGCCTGTCCCGATCGAGACCGAACGCCGAGTGAACGGCCCTTGCGGCGCGCCCCGCGTCCGCCTCGTCCACCACGCACGAAATCTTGATCTCGCTCGTGGAGATCATCTTGATATTGATCCCCTCCCGCGCGAGCGCCTCGAACATGGCGGAGGCGACCCCCTTGTGGCTCCTCATCCCGACGCCGACCACGGAGACCTTCGCGATGGCCTTGTTGGACGTCACGCCCTTGGCGCCGATCGAGGCGGCCATGCGTTCCAGCCCCCGGAGGGCCTTCCCGAAATCTTCGCTCGCCACGGTGAAGGAGACATCCGTGAAGCCGTCCTCGCTGACGTTCTGGATTATCATATCCACGTTGACGTTCTCCTCCGCCATCGTCTTGAAGATGGCGGCGGCGATCCCGGGACGGTCGGGAACGCGCTGGATGGTCAGCTTTGCCTCGCCCCGGTCAACCGTCACCCCGCGTATCACAAGGTCTTCCATCTCTTCCCCCTCCCCGGAGAGTATCGTGCCCGGGCCGTCGTTGAAGCTGGAGAGCACCTCCACCGCGATGCCGAACTTCTTCGCGAACTCGACCGAGCGCGACTGTATCACCTGCGCCCCGAGGCTCGCCATCTCCAGCATCTCGTCGTAGCTGATGCGGTCTATCTTGCGCGCTGCGGGGACCAGCCGAGGGTCGGCGGTGTAGACGCCGTCCACGTCCTTGTAGATGCGGCAGACGTCCGCCTTGAGGGCCGCCGCGAGGGCGACAGCGGTCGTGTCCGACCCCCCCCTTCCGAGGGTCGTTATGTCGAGGTCCTCGTCGACCCCCTGGAACCCGGCGACCACCACCACCGCCCCCCGCGCCAGGTGCTCCTCGATCTTCGACGTGCTGATCTCCCGGATCTTGGCGCTGCGGTGCGTGCCGTCGGTCACGATCCCGACCTGCCCGCCGGTCATGGAGATGACGTCGACGCCGAGGTCGTGCAGCGCCATGGCGAGCAGCGCCGCGGTGACTTGTTCGCCGGTGGAGAGAAGCATGTCGATCTCGCGGTCCGACGGGTTCGCGCACACGCGGTGCGCGAGCGAGATGAGATCGTCCGTGGTGTCGCCCATGGCGGAGACGACCACCACGAGCCTGTCTCCGGCCGCCTGCGCGCGGGCGACGCGCCTGGCGACGTCCCGGATCTTCTCCGGATCGGCGACCGAGCTGCCCCCGTACTTCTGGACGATCAACGGCATTCCTGCGCCCCCCCTCCCCGGCCGCCGGGCCGCGGGGAGAGCAGCTCGTCCATGAGCCGCCACCCCTCCTCGATCCTGATGGAGCCGGATGAGGCGGCCTTCTCGCTGAACGCCGCCATGCCGTCCGGCCTTATCCCGTCCCCGCAGATGCAGAACGGCACGGGGTCCGCGGTGTGCGTCCTGAGCGAGAGCGGCGTATAGTGATCGGGGAGCAGGAGCGCGCGGAACGGCCTGCCGCCGCGGCGCAGGCCGTCCATGACCGGCCCCACGACCTTCGCGTCGAAGTTCTCGATCGCCCGCACCTTCTCGGAGCGGTCGCCGTTGTGCCCGGCCTCGTCCGCCGCCTCCACGTGGACGAGGACGAAATCGATTTCGTTGAGCGCAGCGAGGGCCGCCCCGGCCTTGGCGGAGTAGTCGGTGTCGTAGTAGCCGGTCGCACCCGGGACCCCGATCACCTCGAGGCCCAGGCTCAGGCCGATCCCCTTGATGAGGTCGACCGCCGAGATCACCGCCCCGTCGATGCCCCGCTCCGCCCGGAACGCCGCGGTCGCCGGCTTCTTCCCCCCTCCCCAGAGCCATATCATGTTGGCGGGATTCTCGCCGAGGTCGATCTTTACCTTGTTTACCGTCTCCTGCGACAGGATCAGGTAGGATGCCTGCATCAACTCCCGCAGCAGGCGGCTCCCCCTTCCGGTCGGGAGGTGGTCGCGGATCGGACGGCCGGCGATATCGTGCGGGGGGACGCACCGCAGCGCCCCCTCCCCGTCCAGGAGCAGCCGCTCGGGCGCGATCATGATGTTCCTGTAGCCCACGCCGGGGTGGAAGCGCACCCCGCGCCCGGCGAACCTCTCCGCGAGAAGGGCGATGAGGACGCGGCCCTCGCCGCTCGAGATGTGCCCGCCGCTGTAATCCACCATGACGTCTTCGGAGACCGTGACCAGGTTGCAGCGGAACGCCCACTCGTCCCCGGAGAGGGGCGCCCCCATGGCGGCCGCCTCGAACGGGCCCCTCCCGGTGTAGCAGCGGGATGGATCGACGCCGAGGATGGAGAGGTTGGCGACGTCGCTCCCCGGATCCATCCCCTCCGGGACGGTCCGCACGAGCCCCCCCGCCCCCTCGCGGGCGCAGCGGTCCATGTGCGGCGTGCGCGCCACCTCGAGCGGGGTGCGGTTTCCCAGCTCCGGGATGGGGCGGTCCGCCATCCCGTCGCCCACGAGCACCACGTATTTCATCCCCTTCTCCATCACGCCGTCCGGCGCTGCGCCGCCGGCCCTTCCCTACACCCTCTCCTCCACCCGTATGAGGGCGGTCCGGTCCCTCACATCCGCCAGGCGGTCGATGCGCGCTATGGCCCGCCGGACGTTCGCCTCCCTCGCGCGGTGGGTCATCAACACCACCGGCACCACGCCGCCGATCCTGCGCTCGGTCTGCAACACCGAGGCGATGCTGATCTGCTGCGCGCCCAGTATCCCGGTGATGCGGGCGAGCACGCCGGGCCGGTCGACGACGGAGAAGCGGAGGTAGTATTGCGTCTCTATCTCCCCGATGGGCCTTACGCGGGTGGCGCCGACCCGGGCGGCCACGGGCGGGACCCTGCCGCAGCAGCCGCGTTCGATATTCCTGGCTATGTCTATGACATCCCCGAGCACCGCGCTCGCCGTCGGGTCCCGACCGGCCCCGGAGCCGTAGAGCACAATCTCCCCCGCCGGGTACCCGTTGACGCAGACCGCGTTGAAGGCCCCGCCTACGGAGGCGAGGAGATGGCTCCTCGGGATCAGCGTGGGGTGAACGCGCGCGTCCACGCGGCCGCCGTGCCGCTTGAAGATCGCGAGCAGCTTGATGACGTATTCGAACTCCTCGGCGAAGCGTATGTCGAGCTGCGTGACGCGCCGTATCCCCTCGGCGTAGACCGCCCGGGCTGGGACCCAGCTGCCGCTCGCGAGCGTGCTGAGGATCGCCAGTTTGTGGGCGGAGTCGAGCCCGTCTATGTCGAGCGACGGGTCCGCCTCGGCGTAGCCCAGGCGCTGCGCCTCGCGGAGGGCCTCGGAGAATCCGATCCCGGAACCGGTCATCCTGGAGAGTATGTAGTTGCAGGTGCCGTTGACGATCCCGAAGATCGAGTCGACCCGGTTGGAGGCGAACCCTTCGCGGAGGGCCTTGATTATCGGGATGGCGCCGCAGACGCTTGCCTCGTAGTAGAGGTCGGCGCGGCGCTCGCGCGCGAGCCCGAGGACCTCCCGGCCGTGCTCCGCCAGGAGGGCCTTGTTGGCGGTCACTACCCCCTTGCCCCTCCGCAGCGCCTCGAGGACATACGCCCTGGCGGCGCCGCACCCCCCTATCAGCTCGACCACGATATCGATCGACGGGTCGGCCAGGAGGGCGCGCGCGTCCGAAAGGCGCCGGGATGGAGGGATGCTCACCGCGCGCCGGGCGCGCCAATTCCTATCGGCGACGAGGGCGAGTTCGAGATCTATCCCGAGCCGCTCCCGCAAAACCGGCCTGTTCGCGCGGAGCGCCTTCACGAAACCCGTCCCGACCGTCCCGAGCCCGATGAGCCCTACCCGTATCCTCTTCATCTCGCGCGCCCCGCTTGGCCGATCGCCGTTTCAACGGATGAACAACGCACCACGATATCGAAAAACGCCGCTCGCTTCAAGCGAAAGTGCCGTTGCGGAGGGCGGGATCGAGGCGGGCTCAGCCGGCGAGGTGGCCGAGAAGGATGTTGAGGCCGATGGCGATGAGGACGAGGCCGGCGGCTCCCTCGACGCGCCGGCCGAAGAGACGCCCGGGCAGCGGCCCCAACCGCATCCCGGCCGCCGTCATGGCGAACGCCGCCGCGCCGATCGCCAGCGCCGGCACTATGATCCCGGCGCCGATCAGGCTCAGGCTCAAGCCCGCCGCCAGCGCGTCGATGCTGGTCGCCACCGAGAGGGCCAGCAGGGATAGGCCGCGCGTGGGATCGCGACTTCCGTCCCCACGCACGCTGCCGGGGGCGAACGACCCGAGAAGCATCCTCCCGCCGACGAAGGAGAGGAGGCCGAACGCCACCCAGTGGTCGACCCCCCCGATGACGGCGCGCAGGAAGCCCCCCGCCAGCCATCCGGCCGGCGGCATAAGGAGTTGAAAGAGGCCGAAACCCGACGCGAGGCGGAGGGTCTGCCGGCGGGTCGGGGCCCCGAGCGACGCGGCGACGGCGCAGGAGACCGCGAAGGAGTCCATCGCGAGGGCCGCCGCGAGCGAGGCCGTGAGGAGGGGGCTCATCTCACGGGCCGATCGCCCGCGCCACGGCGGCGCCGAACTCGCTGCACCGCAGCTCGCGCGCCCCTTCCATCTGGCGGGCGAGATCGTACGTCACGGTCCCGGCGCGGATGGTCCGGCCGAGGGCGTCGACTACAAGGGCCGCGGCCTCCCCCCACCCGATATGATCGAGCAGCATGGCGCCGGATAGGATGAGCGAGCCCGGGTTCACGCGGTCCTTGCCGGCGTGTTTCGGGGCGCTCCCGTGCGTGGCCTCGAAGACCGCCGCCCGGTCGCCTATGTTCGCCCCCGGGGCCATCCCCAGCCCGCCGACCTGCGCGGCGCACGCGTCGGATAGATAGTCGCCGTTCAGGTTCGTAGTGGCGATCACGTCGTACTCCTCCGGGCGGAGGAGGAGCTGCTGGAACATCGAATCGGCGATCCGGTCCCTGATGACCACTTCCCCCGCCCCGCCTTCGCCCTCCCGCGCCACGCGCCCCGCGAACTCTTCCCTTGCGACGGCGTATCCCCACTCCCGGAAGGCGCCCTCCGTATATTTCATGATATTGCCCTTGTGGACCAGGGTCACGCTCTTCCTGCCCCGGTCAAGGGCGTAGGCGATCGCCCGACGGACCAGCCGCGCGCTTCCCTCCCTCGAGATCGGCTTGACGCCGAGGGCGGAGCCGGGGCGGACCTGAGCGCCGAGCTCGGAACGCATGAACCCCTCCAGCGAGGCCGCCCCCGCGCTCCCGGCCGGCCACTCGAGCCCGGCGTAGACATCCTCGGTGTTCTCCCTGAAGATGACGACGTCCAGCCGCTCGGGATGCCGCATCGGCGATGGAACGCCCGGGAAATACCTGACCGGCCGCACGCAAGCGTACAGGTCGAGGCGCCGGCGCAACGCCACGTTCAGCGACCGGAACCCCCCGCCGACGGGGGTCGTGAGCGGCCCCTTGATGGCCACCGCGTGCTCCTCGATGGCCGCGAGCGTCTCCTCCGGGAGGAGGGCTCCCCCGCCGAACCGCTCCT
>CALLYX010000470.1 GCA_937858775.1 uncultured bacterium
GATGTGCACGCCTCCGCCGGTCAGGATCCCATCCCCCGTGTCCACGGCGCACCAGACGCAGGTGTAGCAGCGGCGGTTGAGCTCGGTGAGCCCCCCCTCGAGGCCCACGCCGATCTCCGCGCCCGCGCCGGCGCGCGATGCCTTCGCGCGCGCGACGGCCCCGGCGAGCGTCTCCGCGTCGGTCAGGGGATTGCGGCCCACGCCGGAATCCACGGCGATCCCCTCGACGGAGGCGCCGGGGAAGAGCTTGGCGGCGACGGACTTGACGGCCCCGATCTTGAGCGGGTTCGTCGATCCGACGGCTATTTTCATATCGCGCGGCCCTCCATGATCGTTCGGCGGCGCCGCCCTCCGCGGCACGGACGGCGTGAAAGGCCCGCGGCGCGCCGTTTTCGGCGTCAGCGCGACGCGGCCGCCGCGGGGCGCGCCCGCACGCTGACGGGGCCGTAGAACGCCTCGGCGGAGGATCGCGTGTCGTCGGAGTCGGTCATGAAGCCGATCCCGCCGACGCGGCGGTCCGGCGGCCGGCCGAAGGCCCGGACGAAGTCGTCCCTCAGGTCGCGTTCCACGGCCGTCCACCCCCCGAGGCCGTCGCTCCCCGAGCTCGCAACCACCAGCTTGCATCTCCGGGAGGAGGGGCTCGTCTTGATCGTCCCGGGGGGCGCATCGTTGTCCCAGACGTACTCGATGACGTGGGAGTCTAGAAAGGCGCGGCCGGGGAAGAAGAAGTAGATCCGCGCGCCGTAGTCGTCGTTGCGCCGGCCGTTCCCGGGCCCCTTCCCGGGCAGGCGCATCACCTTCCAACGCCATGAGACGAGGGGGAAGTCGTTCGCGTCGAAGACGAGGCCGCGATGGAGCATCGAGGCGGCCCCCTCGCTTACGCCGTGGAGGACGGGGCCCCCGTCGTCGGCCACCTCCCATCGGACGGGGCGGTTATAGACCTTTTCCCTCCATCCGGCGCCCTTGAGCGGCCTCGCGGGGTCGAACGCGACCGTCTCGCTCGCCGCAGCGGCCGGGGGCGGGTGGGGCGCGGACGCGCCGGAAACGACAACCGCGACGAGAAACGCTGGTAACGGCATCGGCGTCAAGCCCCGGTCTTTCGCGGCCGCGCGTTCCGCGGCCCCCGGCGCCCCGGCCGGCGCGGATGCGATCCTACGCACCGAGCCGCAGGACCGTGTCGCGCCCGAAACGCGCGTCGTCGCGCGACGGGTAGTCGAGGTTGAAGTGGAGGCCGCGGCTCTCCTTGCGGGCGAGGGCCGAGCGGATGATGAGCTCGGCCACCGTCGCCAGGTTCCTGAGCTCCACCAGGTCCGGGGTGACGATGAAATCCCAGTAGTACTGGGTGATCTCCCTCGCCAGGTTCTCGATCCGGTGGAGCGCCCGCTCGAGGCGTTTGTCCGTGCGGACGATACCGACGTAGTCCCACATGAAGCGCCGCAGCTCCTCCCAGTTGTGGCTCACGACGACCGATTCGTCGCTGTCCCTCGCGTGGCCGGTGACCCAGGCGGGTATTGCGGGGGGCGGCGGGGGAGGGGCGCCTCTGAAGAGCGAGGCGGTGAACGCAGCGGCCTTCCCCGCCATGACCGCGCCCTCGAGGAGCGAGTTGCTCGCGAGGCGGTTCGCCCCGTGCAGGCCCGTGCAGGCGGTCTCGCCTATGGCCAGGAGCCCCTCGATCGCGGTCCGGCCGTCCACGCCGGCGCGGACCCCGCCGCACGTGTAGTGGGCCGCCGGCACGACGGGGATCGGCTCGCGCGCCATGTCGTAGCCGAATGAGAGGCATTTCGCGCGGATGTTCGGAAAACGCTCGGCGATGAACTTCTCCCCCCGGTGCGTGATGTCGAGGAGGACGTGCTCGGCGCCCCCGGTCTTCATCTCGTTGTCGATCGCCCTCGCGACGATGTCGCGGGGCGCGAGTTCCCCGTCGGGGTGGTACCGCGCCATGAACGGCTCGCCCGTCACGAGGCGTAGGATCCCCCCCTCGCCGCGCACGGACTCGGATACGAGGAAACTCTTCGCCAGCGGGTGGAAGAGGCACGTCGGATGGAACTGGATGAACTCCATGTTCGCCACCTCGGCCCCCGCGCGGTACGCCATGGCGACGCCGTCGCCGGTGGCTATATCGGGGTTGCTCGTGTACAGG
>CALLYX010000471.1 GCA_937858775.1 uncultured bacterium
GTTGAGATTCCCGTGCCCGCCGATCCCGTTGGGGGAATAAATGCCGCTCGCCCCCGGCGAGATGATCGCGTACTGCACGCGCGACGGCTTCGACAACGGCAGCTCCCCGTCCCCGGCGAATTCGGAGTTCCGCCAGTTCAACAACCCGTCGAACCCGTCGCGCGTGCAGTACGCGATCATCTCGCCGGGGGCGAGCGGCATTTATTCCCCCAACGGGATCGGCGGGCACGGGAATCTCAACTGCTCGATCGTCGGCGGGTACAACGACGGGAGCGGGAGCCCGGCGAACACCGACCCGGCCGGGTACCATTACGGGCTCGGGGTGTCGCCGTACGGGCGCATCGCCTCCAACAAGATATTCACGGACAGCGGCTACTGGGGGAATCCGAACGAGGACACGATGGTCTCGAACCAGTACGCGGCCGGGGTGCGCATCACGACCAACTCGTGGGGCGCGAGAACGTCTGGGGCCTACAACACGGACTGCCAGGCGTACGACCGCCGCGCCAGGGACGCGCAGGCGGGGTCGCCCGGGAACCAGGGGATCTTTTTCGTCTTTTCAGCCGGGAACGACGGCCCCGCGTCCATAACGATCGGGAGCCCGGGGGCTGCGAAGAATCTCCTCTGCGTCGGGGCGAGCGAGAACTACGACAACGCGAGCGGGACGGACGGGTGCGGCGTCACGAACGGGCAGGCGGACAACGCGCAGGATATCGTCTCCTTCTCGAGCCGGGGCCCGTGCCAGGACGGCCGCGTGAAACCGGATATAGTGGCGCCCGGGACGCATATCCACGGCGCCGCCTCTTATGCGCCGGGCTACGACGGGAGCGGGGTGTGCGACCGGTACAGCCCGGCGGGGCAGACGAAATACGCCTCGTCCTCGGGGACCAGCCACTCGACGCCCTCCCTCGCCGGCTGCGCCTCGCTCGTCCACAACTTCCTTGGGCGTGCCTACGGGCGCGGCGCGCCGAGTCCGGCGCTGCTCAAGGCGTACCTTCTGCACGCCGCGCGGCACATGACGGGCGTCTCGGCGAACGACAACCTTCCGAGCAACAGCCAGGGGTACGGCATCATCGACCTGGGCTTCGCCTTCGAACTTTCCGCCCCCCGGTATTTCGTGGACCAGACGGAGGTGCTTTGGAGTTCGGGCCAGACGTGGCAGGCCTCGGGGAGCATCCCCGTGCCGGGCCAGCCGTTCAGGGCGGCGCTCGTCTGGACGGACGCGCCGGGGCCGACGTCGGGGAACGCCTATGTCAACAACCTCGACCTGCAGGTGAGCGTGAACGGCGTCCTCTACCGCGGCAACAACTTCAACAAGGGGGCGTCGGTCCCCGGCGGCAGCGCGGATCCGCGGAACAACGTCGAATGCGTATTCCTCCCGGCCGGCGCCTCGGGGAGCGTCGTGATCACGGTCGCCGGGACGAGCATCGCCGGGGACGGCGTCCCGGGAAACGGCGACGCCACGGACCAGGATTTCGCGCTGGTGGTCTACAACTTCTCCACCGGCCCCACCCCCACCCCCCCGCGCACCCCGACACAGGGCCCGACGAGAACGCCCACACCCACGCCGACCGTGACGCCTACACCGCCGCCGACCGCGACCCCTGTCCCGTTCGCGGAGATTGTGCTAAACGGCACGGAGTTCCGGCGCGGGGAGAGGGCGCGCGGTACATTCGTGCTCCACCGCGACATCACCAGGCCGTTTCAGGCGTACACCGTGGTGGTCCTGCCCGACGGCTCGATGCGCGACGCATGGTCGCTCTCCACCGCCCTTCGGCCGGTCGTCCGGTTCATGCCCGCCCTCGGCGCCCCGTTCAGCCGGCTCGTCATGGACGTGGATGTGCCCCCCGGCGCGCCCCCCGGGACCTACACGCTCGTCGCCGCCTTCTTCCTGACCAGGCCCGGGTCGGATTCGAGCCCTGATCTACGCCCACGCCACTGATCTACGCTGACCCCCGTGGGGACACCGGACTTCATCCTGGAACTGCGCCGACGGGTCGGGACGGCGCCCCTGTGGCTGTCGGGGGCGCCGTCCCGACCCGTCGGCGCAGTTCCAGGATGAAGTCCGGTGTCCCCACGGGGGTCAGCGTAGATC
>CALLYX010000472.1 GCA_937858775.1 uncultured bacterium
GGACGAGATGCGCCGGCTCTGGGCCGAGAATGTCACCGGGGCCTACCGCGACGCGGGCGGGATGCCGGCCGTCGACTGGGAAAAGGATTTCGTCGTCGCCGTCTTTCTCGGGGCTCGCCCGTCGCCGGGGCGCGGCGTCCGGATAAGCGGGGTGGCGTTGAAGGAAAAGGCGCTGGAGATCACGGTGCGGGAGGACGCGCCGCCTTCCGCGTCCCCCTCCACCCCGGCGCGGGCCGCCTCCCCGTACGCGATGGCCGCCTGCGCGCGCGCGGGCGTGCCGCTGGCGGAGATACTCATGCTCCGGCTCGTGGCGGCGGACGGCGGAACCCTCGTCGAGCGCCCCGCATGGTCGTACCATATGCTGGACGCCTCGGGGGGCGAAGGGGCGCGATAGGGCGGCGTTCGCGGCGCCGTGCCGCGCGTGCATGCGCGCCGCCGGGGGATTCCTGTGCGATTCGATCTCTTGGGCTCGGGGAGATGCGTGAACCCGGGGGCCCGCGCTCACGCCCGGCGCCGCCGTGCCCTTCCCGCGATCTGCCTGGCCGCCTGCGCGGGGTGCGCGACGGTCTCCGTGGAGAGGATCCCCCCGCAGGAGGGGGTGTATCCCGCCTCGACCGCCCCGGACGCCCCGCTCGTGCTCGCCATCCCGGGCCTGCGGATCCCGACCCTCCTCGTCACGCAGGAGCAGCACTTCGGGCACCTAGTGGGGATGCTCGCAGCCGAGGGGATCCCGTGCCGCATCCTCACGTACGACACGAGGGAGAACCCGCTCTCCCCCGACGCCGCCTTGGTCTCCCCCGACCTCGCCATCGCCTGGACGCGCGTCGGGCCGGCCGCCGTCCACGAGCTTCAGATCGAAAACGAACGGCGGGAAGCGCTCGGCCTCCCCGGCGTGCGGCGCGTCGTCTTCTTCGGCTACAGCCAGGGGGCCGTGATAATGGAGCAGATCGCCAGCCGGATCTTCTACTCGTTCAAGAACGACTATGAAGAGATGGCGAAACGCTTCGGCCCTGAGTGGACCGCCTTGCGCAACGACCCCGAGTTCCTCTACTTCATGAACGCCCTCGAGGATTACCTGGTCCTCAAGAACATCAAGGTCCAGAGGGAGAAACAGCTCCGGCGCGACCCGGACTTCAAGTTCATGTACCGCCGGGCGGAGATGAAGGTGCACCGGCAGTTCGACGAGCTGATACAGTACCTCAACGACCCGTCGGCCGCGTACCCGCATGTGTCGCGCTTCGAGGAGCCCGAGACGCCGAAGTACCCGAAACGATACCGCGCCATGATGCAGTGCGCCGACTACAACAGGCGGTGCTCGCCCGAGGAGCGCGCGCGCATCATGGGCTTCTTCGTCGACTACGCCGAGTACCGGTATTTCCTCGACGTGGAGCCCGCGTTCGTCGCGGCGGCGGGGTCGTTCTTCGGGTCTCCGCGCGCGAACGACAGCTCCGCCCTGCTCAGCCGCCTTCCGTTCCTCAAACCCCTGGCGCGCCGTGAACTCAAGCAGATCCGGCAGACGGAGCTCGGCGCGCCGCAGCATTGGGAGAATATCGAGACGCTCGCGCGGCTGAACAAGGACGAGCGGTACCCGATAGACCCCGACAACACGCTCTTCATCGTCGGGGCGAACGGGGCGAGGGGGGACGGCCTCGTGGACCAGGCGAGCGCCCACCTCGCCGACCATTCGTTCCAGCGGGTGCTGCTCCGCGCGGCCCCCGGGGGGGCGGGATGGGGGGCGGCGGAGACGATCGAGCGGTGCCGCCTCCCGGACCTGATCGTGGTGCCGCTGCGGGTGGCGCATTTCCCCGAGAAGGTCATGGCAGGCCTCGGAGGGCGGCGCTGGGGCGCCGCGTACATGGAGAAGGGCAACCCCGCGTGGCCCTACCTTCTCGGGTTCGTCCGGTGCAGTTCCTCGGAGCTGGGCGGCCGCATCGCGCGGGGGGAGAAGGGGCTCGACGCGTGCATCCTCGCATCGATCCAGCCCCCGCTCCGGGAAACGGCGGGAAGGGCCGTGAGCCTCCGGCAGTTCATGCTCGAGCTCTCCCTCCCCCCGGCGATATGGAGGGGGGCGGGCGTCTCCTTCGCGGGGCGCAGTGCGAACGTGCGAATCGACCGCCTCTACCACAATCCCGAATCGCGCTCCTGGGTCTGGACCGGGCATTTCGAGGGCAAGGGGCAGGAGATGAACCCATTCGGGCCCGAATCAGCCGAGGGGGCGATCAACCTGCTGATCCGCCCCTCCCGCGGCGCGGCGCTGCCGCTCGCCTGCGCCGTCTATCCCGGCTGCAGCAGTTTTGTAAAGATTGTACTGATCTGTTTTGTGGTGGCTGCACCTATAAGTTATTACTTTGTCAGTCAATATTTAAAGACCTTTGCGCATCGTATCCCGATTTATTGGTGGGTATTTGCCCTCGCTTTGATTGCAGTGATGTTTGTAACCCTTTGCGTTGTAGTAATTCAAACATGGAAAGCCGCTACGGCAGACCCCGTTGATTCAATAAAGACGGAATAGTATTATGCCAATTGCCAAGAAGTCACTACATTTGTAGGGTCAGATACGTTTGACCTGATAATTAAAAGGAGACTATGGCAAAACAAAAGGCAAGAATATTGGTTGTCGATGACAACAGTGGCATCAGGGCTGCTTTGAAACTTCTTTTACCTATTCATTTTGTAGAGGTTGAACTTATCTCCTCTCCGAAAGAATTAATGAGTAAGATTTCAAGCTTCAGCCCTGATGTCGTGTTGCTCGACATGAACTTTCACACCGATATCAATACCGGAAATGAGGGACTTTTCTGGCTCTCTGAGATCAAATCAAAATATGAGGAGATAGAGGTGGTTCTCTTCACTGCCTACGCCGATATTGCGCTCGCTGTGGAAGGGATGAAACGGGGTGCATTTGATTTCATTGTTAAGCCATGGGACAATGAAAAGTTGATTGACACTCTCCGTAAGGCCTCTCTTGTCAATAAAAAAGAGCCGAAGCCGACCGAGTCCGAAGCAGATTCTTCAATGTTTTGGGGCAACGGCAAGGCTATGAAGGCAATTCGCAGCAGGGTAAATAAGATAGCTGACACAGATGCAACTATTTTGATCACGGGAGAAAATGGTACCGGTAAAGATATGCTTGCCCGCGAAATTCATCGCCTCTCGGATAGAGCACAAAAACCGATAGTCAATGTAGATGCCGGAGCAATAACCGAAACCCTTTTTGAAAGTGAGTTGTTTGGTCATGTGAAAGGTGCCTTTACCGAAAGAGCGGATACCCAGCTCCGGGTAGCTCTTGCCCGCTTCCACACTGACCGGGCGGCGTACCTGGGGCGCGACTTCGGCCAACGGTTTCCATTCCGCATCGGCGCAGATTTCTGCGAAATAACCATTCAAGATGCCGCGCAGTTCGGTTTCAAGTTCCTGCTGCGCCTTGCGGATTACCTCGACGCGGCTGGTCTGGGCTTCGATACGCGCCACGATTCGTTGTTGCTCTTCCACGTCAGCAGGAAATGCTATCTGCTGATCCTGCAATAGTTTGTAATGCCGACTGTAGCCAAGATTGTGGAGACGCAGGCTTTGCAGCCAATAGAAAAAATACTTTGGGTTCAACTTTGAGTCAGGGCGGAGTAACACGACACCATCAGCCCCCACTGCAAATGGAAAATCCACGTATTTGATATTTCGCGTGTGGTCGCCGAATACAATCAAAGGTAGCGGTGTCCGAATTACTGCGCCTAAGTTATCGGTATATCCGGCAATAATTTCTTTCCCTTGATCTACAACCGGCGTTGCTCCTGCCCCTTGATAGTCCCCAGCCTTGATCTTTCCGGTTCTGGCAGCAACCCTCGAAGCAGCCAATTCAAAAGGCAGGCTTTCCCAGCTTTCGGGAGCCTCAAGCAATTCCATTGCCCGCCTCTTCCAGCAGCAGCAAGAGCATTTCATC
>CALLYX010000473.1 GCA_937858775.1 uncultured bacterium
ACGCCCTGGGATGATTGGCAGGTCAACACGGAGCGGATGGTAACGCCCGGGAGGCCGGCCGCCATGATTTTGGCTGCCGCTTCTTCGGTAATTTCTTCATCAGCCCGGACGACCGGATCCG
This sequence comes from uncultured bacterium, assembly GCA_937858775.1. Classification (GTDB taxonomy): domain Bacteria; phylum Auribacterota; class Tritonobacteria; order UBA1439; family UBA1439; genus UBA1439. Next base: position 122 of record CALLYX010000473.1, read on the forward strand.
GTTCATCGGGCAAGTATAAGTCATCAAGCACATAACGGCCGACAATGCGCTCATTCAGAGGGGCAATGACTTCGGCCCCTTCCAGGCGACGATCCGGGTGGCGGCATGAACGTCCTGCTGATCACCGCGCACTCGATCGCGGCCTACGACGACGTTCGGATGCTCACCGACCTGGGCTACGACGTCTTCAACCTGGACGGCTACATCGACCCGGCCCACCCGCACGTGGACATGCGCCCCGCGCTGCCGGACGCGCCGCGGCACCCGGAGCTCATGGCCGTCGTGGACGCGCTGGGCGACTACGACGTCACCATTGCGACCGACACCTTCGTCGCCGGCCGCGCCGACATCCCCGACGCTGACACGGTTCTCCTCGATCTCACCCCCGCGCAGGTGCTCGCGATCTATCCGTGCTCGGCCCGCGTGCGCTACGACGAAGCGGCGGCCCTGCTCTACCAGGGTATCTCGCTGACCGACAAATTCACCTTCAACATCGAAACCGACGATCTGATCGTCTTCGACGACTCGCCTGAAACGCTGATCGACGCACTGATCGAGATGGCGATGTACCTCAGCGGGTTCGCCACCATGATGGGCAACGACGACGCCTGGGTGACCGAGTTCGCCGCCGGGGCCTGGAAGCCGGTCAAAAACCGGATCAAGCGCCAGCTCGACCTGCCGGTGAGCAGCAAGCCGCGCGGCGTGGTGGGCCTCCCGCCCGCGCCGGACGACGGCACGCCGCTGTTCGCGCACCGCGGCTTCGTGCGGCTGTGGTTCGCGCGCATGGCCGGGGTGGCGGCGAGCCAGATGCTGATGGTCGCGGTGGCCTGGCAGATGTACGACCTGACCGGCAGCGCCTGGGATCTGGGCCTGGTCGGCCTCTTCCAGTTCGTACCCGCTCTGCTGATGACGCTGCCCGCAGGGCATGCAGCCGACCGGTTGCACCGCGGACGCATTTTTGCGGCCTGCATGTTGATCCAGGCGATGGTGGCTGTGCTGCTGGTGGCCGCCACCCAGGGTGGTTTTGCCACACGTGAGTTGATCCTGGGCATTTCGGTGATGCTGGGCATTACCCGCTCCTTCCAGATGCCGGCCTTCGCGGCGGCGGCGAGGATGGCCCCTTCGGTCGGGTCCCCGACTACGCGCCATCCATCCCCCTCCCTCGCGAGTTGCGCGGCGTTGCACAGGGCCCCGCAGGCGAGCGCGCGCCGCAGCTCCGGGTGTCGCGCCGGGTCGACCGCCTCGCCGTCGAGCGTGAACGTCCCCGTCGGCTCGTAGCCGACCCCCGTCACCCCGAATATCCTCCCCCCCGCCCATACCGACTGGACGGTCATCTCGTTTCTCGTCAGCGTACCCGTCTTGTCCGAGCAGATGACGGTCGCGCAGCCGAGCGTCTCAACCGAGGGGAGCTTGCGGATCAGGGCGTGGCGGCGCACCATCCTCTGCACGCCGACCGCGAGCGCGATCGTCACGACCGCCGGCAGCCCCTCGGGTATGGCGGCGACCGCGAGGCTCACCGCCGTCAGGAACATGGCGACGAACCCCTCCCCCCGGAGGAGCCCCGCGGCGAAGACGATCCCGACCAGGGCGAGGCAGGCGTAGACGAGCCACCGCCCGAAACGCTCGAGCCTCTTCTGGAGCGGCGTGGCCTCCCGCCCGATCTCCTGGAGCATCCCGGCGATCCTGCCGACCTCCGTCGCCATCCCCGTCGCGACGACCAGCGCCCGCGCCCTGCCGGAGGAGACGGAGGTGCCGAGGTAGACCATGTTGGCCCTATCCGCGAGCGGCGCGTCCGGCTCGGGGAGGGGGCGGACGGTCTTCGCGACGGGGATCGACTCGCCCGTGAGGCTGGCCTCCTGGACGGCGAAGGAGCCCGCGAGCCAGGAGACGCGGCTGTCGGCGGGGACATGGTCCCCCGCCTCGATCTCGATCAGGTCGCCCGGGACGAGCTCCTCGGAGGGGACGACCCGGCGCGTCCCGTCCCGGACGACCTTCGCGGCGGGCGAGGAGAGCCGCTTGAGGGCGGCGAGGGCCTTCTCCGCGCGGTACTCCTGGACGAACCCCATGACGGCGTTCAGCGCGACTATCGCCACGATCGCGACGGCGTCGATCCACTCCCTTAGGAAGCCGGAGACAAGGGCCGCGCCGATGAGGACCCAGATGATGAAATCGGCGAATTGGCCGCAGAGGAGGCTGAGCGCGGGGATCCCCTCGCTCCCCCGGAGACGGTTCGGGCCGTGCTCGGCCAGGCGGCGGAGCGCCTCGTCGGCGGCGAGACCGGCGCGCGGGTCCGTCTTCAGGGCCAGCGCGGCCTCTTCGACCGGGAGGAGATACGGCGGCGTCATGACATGCCAGTCGGTTTCGGGGGGCGCGGCGCGCCCAGGCGGCCGCAGACGGAAAAAGCGGCTGTACGGCCGCGCCGCTACAGCTCGCGCATTCTCCGCGCCCGCGCCTCCAGCTCCCGGCGGTAGGCGTCCATGTCGGCGATCGGCTTCCTCGCCACGCCGGTCGCCATGGCGGCCTCGGCGACGCGCGGCGCCACCCAGAGCATCACGCGCGGGTCGAACGGCTTGGGGATGATATACTCCCGCCCGAACGAGAAGCGCGCGCCCCCGTACGCCCCGCTCACCTCGGCCGGGACCTCTTCCTTCGCGAGCGCCGCCAGCCCTTGCGTCGCCGCGTGCTTCATCTCCTCGTTGATATGCGTCGAGCGGACGTCGAGCGCGCCCCGGAAGATGAACGGGAAGCCGAGGACGTTGTTCACCTGGTTCGGGTAGTCGGAGCGCCCCGTGGCCATGATGATGTCGTCCCGCGCGGCCCTCGCCGCGTCGTACGTGATCTCGGGGTCGGGGTTGGCCATCGCGAAGACGATCGGGTCGCGCGCCATCGAGCGGACCATCTCTGCGCTCACGAGGTCCTTGTACGAGACCCCGACGAAGACGTCCGCGCCCTTCATGGCGTCGGCGAGCGTCCGGCAGTCCGTGCTCGCGGCGAACTCCCTCTTGAACTCGTTCATCCCGTCCGCGCGCCCCTCGTGGATCACCCCGCGGCTGTCGGCCATGAGCAGGTTTTCCCTCCTCACGCCGAGGCTCAGGTAGTATTTCGCGCACGCTATTCCCGCGGCCCCCGCCCCGCTGAAGACCACCCGGCACGACCCTATCTCCTTCCCCACGAGCTCCAGGGCGTTCAGCAGCGCCGCGCCGGAGATGATAGCCGTGCCGTGCTGGTCGTCGTGGAAGACCGGGATCCCCATCTCCCGCTCGCAGACCCGCTCGATCGGGAAGCACTCCGGGGCCTTGATATCCTCGAGGTTGATCCCGCCGAACGTCGGCTCGAGCAGCTTCACCACCCGGATGATCTCCTCGGGGTCCTTCGAGGCGATCTCCAGGTCGAAGGCGTCGATGTCGGCGAAGCGCTTGAAGAGAACCGCCTTCCCCTCCATCACCGGCTTGCTCGCGAGGGGGCCTATGTCCCCGAGACCCAGGACCGCGGTCCCGTTCGACACCACGGCGACGAGGTTCCCCCGGGCGGTCAGATCGTAGACCGCGTCCGGGTCGGCGGCGATCGCACGGCTCGGGATTGCGACGCCCGGGGTGTAGGCGAGCGAAAGATCCTTCTGCGTCCGGCAGGGCTTCGAGGGTACCACCTCGATCTTGCCCCTCCTCCCCGACCGGTGATACGTCAAAGCGTCGTGTTCGTTGCCCATGGCTCCTCCCCCTCCCCCCAGGCCCCCCCGGCGGGGTTATTATAAGGCATCGGCGGCCGGGGCGGTAAGAAAAGACGGGCGGCTCAGAACGGGATCTCCCTGCCGCAGTCGGGGCACCTCGCTGCCGTCTTCCCGCCGCCCGGCGCCACGCCGAAATCCTCCCCGCTCCCGACCCTGCCGCAGCGCGGGCACCGGCATACCCCGTCCCCCGGCATCGGGCATACGCCGTCCCGGCCGTTCCCCGGCGGCCCGCCGCGGCCCCTCTCTCCCCCTTTCATCGCACGCCCCCCGGGTCCGATGGATGCCGCGCCGGCCGATCCGCCGAGATGGCGCCCGCCCTCCGGCTTCATCGCGCCGGATCATCCCGGGCGGGAATGCGGTGGACGCCGCCGCTGCAATACCTCGCCGTGAACTCGCGGGTGATCCCGCCGAGGCGCTCGTCCAGGATGGAATAGACCTTTCCGGCGATGGCGGCGGGGACCCCGCCGTAGAACGCCTGGGCGATGCCGCCCGTGATGCACGCCAGGGTGTCCGAGTCTCCCCCAAGCGAAACCGCCGTCCTGACGGCGTCCTCGAAATCCACCGAGTCTATGAACGCCCGTATCGCCTGCGGCACCGTCCCCCTGCAGGAGGCGTCGTAGCCGTAGGAAGGCCGGATCTCGTCCACGTGCCGGCTCAGGTCGTACCCGAACCTCGACTCGACGAACGCCATGATGGCGTCCTTCGTTTCGCCGGTCCGGGCGAGGAAGACAGCCGCCGCCGCCGCCTGACCCCCCTTGATCCCCTCGGGGTGGCTGTGCGTCACGGCGGTGAACTCCCCCGCGCGGAGCAGGACCGTGTCGAGATCGTCGTACGCGAAACCGGCGGGGCTCGCGCGCATAGCCGCCCCGTTCCCCCAACTCCCGTACGGCTTCGTTTTCCTGCTTTGCGCCCAGTGGTGGAAACTCCCGCCGTAGCCGCGGTCCGGGTACCAGCGGTAGAACCGCTTCAGGTTCTCCGCGAGCGGCCTCTCCGTGAGGATGGAGTCGGCGAGCGCCGCCGTCAGGACGGTGTCGTCGGTGAAATGACACCCCGGGGAGAACAGCTCGAACGTCTTGGTCTTGATGCGCCGCCACTCGTAGACCGACCCGATGATGTCCCCCGCGATCGCACCGAGCATCGCCCCCCCCCTTCACGGCGTCATCGCGTCTCCGCGCCCCCAGCCGCCCGGGGCAGGACCGCGAGGATGACCCAGCGCGTCGCGGCATACCCGAGCGCGCCGGTGTACGCGGCCTTGAAGAGCGCGAACCGCCTAAAAGGAATCTCCGCCGCGCCGGAGAGAAGGAAGAGGCAGATGAGGGCGCCGGCGGCAAGGGGGGCGGCGCAGCATCCTATCGCGGCCCCCATGGCCCACGCGGCGCGCGGGAGCCGCGCGAGCAGGCGCGTCTCCGGGGACGGCCGCACCACCCCCTCGACACGCCCCTTCCCCAGGTCGCGGCGCACCCCGGCCGAGACGAAGAGCGACACGAGGAGTGAGAGGACGACCGGCGTCACGAACGTGTCGACCAGGACGCCGCGCTCCGCGCAGAGCGTCACGGGCTCCATGCCGCGGTTGAGGAGACGCGAGACCGCCGGGTTGAGCGCGGCGTTCTGGTCGACACGTTCGTGACGCCGGGCGTCCTCTCCGTCCTCGTGTCGCTCCTCGTCTCCGCCGGGGGGCGCCGCCACCCCGGGGCGGGTCGGGGCGCCGGGGCGGTGCGGCGGGCCCCCGAGGCCCGGCCGCTGGCGCGGCGCCCGCGCCCCCCCGCGTGCCGCGGCGGCG
>CALLYX010000474.1 GCA_937858775.1 uncultured bacterium
CCCGAAGACCTTCGGCCCGATCAGGATCGAGGTGAACATCGAGCCGCTCAAGGGCCGTGTCGTGGACGCGTGGGGCGCGATCTTCCTCGCGGGCGGGGGGATCCAGTTCCTTGCCGGGACGCCGCCGTGCCATCTAAGCCCCGCCGCGGCGCCGTTCGCGAGCGGGTTCACCTTGAACGACGGCTACGCGAACGTGCTTCTCCAGGCGACCATTCCGCTCGGCTACGAGGGGACGCACAAGGTGGTCGTCGGCCTGATCGACCACGGCGTCATGCCCGTTCCCTCCCCGCCGTACAACTTCATCCCGCGCTACTGGGACGAGGATTTCGTGACTGTGACGCTGCCGTAAGCGGACGCGATCGATGCATGGATCCAACGCGATCGGCCGTATCGATTAGCCGTCCGACGCGGCCCGCGTTCCGCGCGCAGCGTGAAAGATGCGGCGAGGCGCCGACCCCCTGTTCCCCGCCCGCTTTTCGCTTCTTCGCCTTCCCGCCGCGCAGGAGACGCCTCCGGACCCGCCTGCCTGCCGAACGGGGCACAGGGCCCGCCCATAAACGTTGCGTGCCGCGGGAGGGGTGTGCTATAAGTGAAGCGTGGCGAACACCGCCGGTCGGGAGAGCGGAAAATTTCCTGGAGACCCGTAAGAGACGCCGGGGGACCGCCGCGCCCGGTTCCCGAACTGGGGCCCACCGGCCGGGTCCCAGCGCACGGGAAGAGAGAGAGGCGCGCTGGCGCATCGGCGGCACGCGGCGTTCCATCCGGGAGATTCAACGCCGCTCGAAGGGTATCCCTCCTCCGGGCTCAAGAATGACGACAAGGGCATGGACGCCGTTATGCGGGATGTCGGTATCATCGGGAAGCGGTCCGGCGCCCGTCGGCCCGGATCAATGCCCGGAATCCATCCATTTCCAGGGCCAGGATCGCGGGCGCGCGCGGCAAAGCCGCCCATGAATATTTAGGGCCGGCCGGCGTCCGGCGGCGAACCGCGCGTACGGATACCGGCTGACTGGAAGAATCCATGGCGGGAATCGGGCCCCGCGCCCGGCCCCGGCAGAATGCCCGCGCGCATCCGCCGGCATCCTCGATGAACAGGATACTCATCCTCTACGGCTTTGAGCACTCGGGGCACCACGCCGCGGCGCGGGCGCTCCGCGAGGCGTTCCTCGAGAGTGACCCCGGCCTGTCCGTCGACCTGCTCAACCTCTTCGTCTATTCGAGCCGGCTCCTCGAAAGGGTCGCCACCGGCATCTTCTACCGGGTCGTGAAGAAGACCCCGGCCGTCTGGGACGGGATCTACCGGAACCCGAGGAGCGAACCGCGTTTCGACAGGTTCAGGCGCGTCGTCCGGGCGCTGGCCCTGCGGGGCGCGGCGGACGCCCTCCGCGAATTCCGGCCCGACGCCGTCGTCTGCACGCAGTCGTTTCCGTGCGGCATGATGCACGACCACAAGGAGAGGCGGGGTTCGGGCATCCCCCTCTACGGCGTGCTCACCGATTTCTCCGTCCCCCCGTACTGGGTGTACCCGTCCGTGAACCGGTATTTCGTCGCGTGCGGCGCGGCACGCGGGGAACTCATACGGCGGGGAATCGAACCCGGCGCGGTCACCGTCTCCGGCATCCCCATCCGGCCGGGCTTCGCGCCGGCGGCGCCCAGGCGCCGCGCCCGGGAGGCGTTCGGCCTGGATCCGGCCCCGCCCCTCATTCTGGTCACGGGGGGGTGGAGCGGGTGGGGCGATCTCGAGAGACTCGCGTCGGAGATCGCGAGGCTCGGGGCGGGGTGCGCCGTGGCCGTCGTCACGGGGAGGAACAGGCGGCTTCACGAGGCCCTCCGCGGAAGCCCGGAGATCGCCCGCCGCGGCGTCGCCGTCCTTCCGGCGGTCGAGCGGATGGATCTCCTCATGGCGGCGGCCGACCTGATCGTGGGGAAGGCGGGCGGGATGACCGCCTCGGAGGCGCTCGCGGCCGGCGTGCCGATGGTGCTCGTGGACTCGCTCCCGGGGCAGGAACGGGCCAACGCGGAGCACCTGTGCCGGCACGGCGCGGCGGTCCTGGCCCGGGGGGCGGGGGATGCGGCGCGGACGGCCGTGGGGCTGGCGCTGGACGATGGGCGACGGCGGCGGATGGCCGAGAGGGCGCGGGCCCTGGCCGCGCCCGGCGCGGCGGCGGAGATAGCGCGGGGAGTCCTCGATGAAGCCCTTGCTTCAGCAGATCGGTTATAAGATCGCCTGGTGGGGCATCCGGATCTTCCCGCGGCCGTGCTGCGTCTGGTTCAGCAAGCGGGTCGCGGACCTGTGCTTCGTCTTCGACACCGCGGCGCGGAGGGCGGTGATAGCCAACCTGACGCATCTCCTCTCCCTCTCGGGGCAAGAGACGCAGACGCGCAGGGGGAGGAGGGGGATAGACCGCCTGGCCCGGGAGACGTTCGAGAACTTCGCCGTCCATATAATGGATTTCCTCCGGGTCTACCGGGTGAAGGATGACATCGAATCGGGCCTCCTGCGCATCGAGCACTTCGGCCGCTTCAGGGATGAGTTCGCGCGGGGGCGGGGGCTCATCTCCGTGACGGCGCATCTTGGGAATTGGGAGATGGGCGCCGCGGCGACGGCGGCGATGGGGCTGCCGCTCAGCGCGGTCGCCATGAAACTGCCGGACAAGCGGCTCGACCGGTTCTTCACGCGGCTGAGGGAGTCTGGGGGGATACGGCCGTTCCCCTCGGGGCGGGCCGCGCGCGGCTGCTTCAACGTCCTTGCCCGCAAGGAGATGCTCGCCTTCGTCGCGGACCGGGATATCGACGGGAACGGGGTGCCCGTACGGTTTTTCGGAAGGGATGTCCGGGTGCCCCGCGGCCCCGCGGAGATGGCTGCCAGGACCGGGGCCCCTATCGTGCCGGCGTTCTGCCTCCAGGAGGCCGGCGGGCATTTCAGGCTGGTGGTCGAGGAACCCATCGAGGTGGACGAGAGCCTCCCGGCAAGGGAAAAGGCGGAGGCGATCACGCGGGAGATGATAAAGGTATTCGAGGAGTATATCTCGCGCTATCCGACGCAATGGTTCGCGTTTTACAAGGTGTGGCCGTGACGGCGGCCGGCGGGGGGCTGTGACGATGAGGGCGTGCGCGGTGGTTCCAGCGTTCAACGAGGAGGCCCGCGTGGCGGGCGTGGTGCTTGGCGCGCTCGACCGGCTGCCGAAGGTCATCGTGGTCGACGACGGCTCATCCGACGGCACCGCCGGCGCGGCGGAAAGAGCGGGCGCCGAGGTGCTCCGACACCGGGTCAACAGGGGCAAGGGCGCAGCCCTCAGAACGGGGATGGAACGGGCGTTCGCCTCCGGGTTCGACGCCGCCGTCATCCTTGACGCGGACGGCCAGCACAGGACGGAGGAGATACCCCTCTTCCTTCGCGCGGCGGATGAAACCGGCGCCGACATAGTGCTCGGGAGCAGGATGGGCGGCGCGAAGGGGATGCCGCTGGTTCGATGGCTCACCAACCGCTTCACCTCGGCCGTTGTATCCGCCCTGGCGGGCACGAGGATCCCCGACAGCCAGTGCGGCTTCCGCCTGGTCCGGGAGTCGGCGTTCCGCGCTATGACGTTCAGGACGACGCGGTACGACACCGAGTCGGAGATGCTGATCGAGGCGGCGCGGGCCGGGCGGCGGATCGTTTCGGTGCCGGTGAGCACGATATACGGCACCGAGAAGAGCAGGATCAACCCGCTCCTGGACACGGCGCGTTTCTTCATGCTGGCGGCGAGGCAGATGCGGCGCCGCCCACCCCCCCGGCGGGGGAACGGGTAGGCCGCGGCGCTGGCCCGGCCGGGCAGGGGGAGGGGGGCGGGGGCGCGGGTGCGGATCCTTATGACCGGGGCGGGGATGGACGAGGCGGATTTCGCTCGGGCGAGGGCCGCGATGGTCGAGACGCAGCTCCGGCGCCGGGAGATCCATGACCCCGCGGTCCTGGAGGCGTTCCGCGCCGTGCCGCGGCACCTGTTCGTGGAGGAGAAGCAGCGCGGCGCCGCCTACGGCGATCACCCCCTCCCCATCGGCGAGGGGCAGACGATCTCGCAGCCGTACATGGTTGCGCTCATGACGCAATGCCTCGAGATCCGAAAAGGCGCGCGGATCCTCGAGGTGGGCACCGGATGCGGCTACCAGGCGGCCATCCTGAGCCGCATCGCCCCCGAGGTGTTCACGATCGAGCGGATCCCCTCCCTTTCCCGAAAAGCCGAGGAGGTCCTGGACGGTTTGGGATATACTAATGTCCGCTTTTTCATCGGGGACGGGACTCGCGGACTCCCGGGCTTCGCCCCATACGACGGGATCGTCGTGACCGCGGGGGCGCCGCGCGTGCCGCAGCCGCTCGTCGACCAGCTCGCCGATGGGGGGCGGCTGGTGATACCCGTGGGGGGGAGATGGTCCCAGGAGCTCATCGTGCTGCACAAGGGGCGCGGGGGCGTCGCGCAGCGGGGGGTGTGCGGCTGCGTATTCGTGCCGCTCCTCGGCGACCACGGCTGGTAAGCGGGCCGCGCCGCATGGAACACGGATGGATGGTCCACAAGGGGGGTCAATGCACGCGCTGAGACGCCTTTACGACTGGGTGCTGCACTGGGCGGACACGCCGCACGGCACCGCCGCGCTTTTCCTTCTGGCGTTTACGGAGTCGTCGTTTTTTCCGGTCCCCCCGGACGTCCTGCTCATCGCGCTCGTCTTCTCGCGCCGGGACAAGGCGTTCTTCTACGCCTCGGTCTGCACCTTGGGCTCCGTCCTCGGCGGGATGTTCGGCTACCTCCTGGGACATGAGTTCTTCGGCCCGGTGAACCATGTCGTGGCGTTCGTCGTGGGAAAAGGCCTCTGGTACGGGGTGGCGCACGAGGGGGCGCGCGTCGTCACGGAGGCGGGGTTCTCCTTCTACGCCTACCCGCCGGGCTCCCCGTTCGCCTCCGACACCTCGGTCTTCCTCCGGGTAAAGGACCTGTACGACCGGAACGCGTTCATGGCCGTCTTCACCGCGGCCTTCACCCCGATCCCATACAAGGTCTTCACGGTGGCCGGCGGTTACTTCGGGATACCGTTCATGACGCTCGTCGGCGCCTCCCTCCTCGGGCGCGCCGGGAGATTCATGCTCGTGGCCGTCCTTCTCTGGTGGTTTGGCCCCCCGGTGAAGAGGTTCGTCGAGAAATATTTCGATTTGCTTTCGATCGTCTTTGTGGTACTGATAGTCATCGGCTTCGCGGCGATGAAATACGTCTTCTAGCCGCGGCCGGCCGTCTTTCTTTTCTTTCGTTTACGGCTTCCGGCTTATACATCGGGGCGTAGCGCAGCTGGCTAGCGCGCTTGGTTCGGGACCAAGAGGTCGGCGGTTCAAATCCGCCCGCCCCGACCACTCGTAAGTCGCTGACACTCAAGGACTTGAGTGACCTACCCCGATAGCGTGGTAGCGCAGCAAACACCAAAAAATACCCTGTACTCAGGGTACATTGGGAGAACTGCGATGCCACGAAAGCCCGGAACCATCCGAATACACCGCGCCCGAAATCTCGCTTATGTCACCCTTGACGGGCGCCAGTACTACCTTGGACGGCCCGACGACCCTCAGGTCGTGGTCGAGTACCACCGCCTGATGCTGGAGTATCTGG
>CALLYX010000475.1 GCA_937858775.1 uncultured bacterium
GGTCATGGCCGCCGGCACGGCGGATGGTTCGTTTCCGTCCGCCCCCGCGCAGTCGGCCGTCCCGGCGCAGCCCGCCGGGCGTTCATGGGCGGCCCCCGCGGGCGTTTTCGCCGCCGCGGCGCTCTTTCTCTTCGTGGCGCTCCATCTCTACCGCTCCCGGGCGGCGCGCATGGAGGAGGAGGTGTCGAGACTCACGGCGGCTGTCGCTGCGGCGGAGGAGCGGCAACGGGCGTCCGCCGAGTCCCACGCCCGCGCGGTCGAGGATCTTAGGAAGCGGATCGAATCCCTCGCGAGGCCGGCGGAAACGCCTCCCCCGCGCAGGAAGTTCCTTGGGCTGTTCTGAAGCGGCCGCGGCGCGGGTCGCCACGCGGGCCGCGCGGCGGGGTTGAAGCCGCAGAAATGGATGTGGGGGTGGAGCGGGACGAGGTTTTGCGGCTCCTGTCGGAGACAAAAGCGCTCGGCACCTGCATGAGCGCGCGCATAGCGGCCGTGATCGAGGCCCCGGGCGGCGGGCGCGTCATCGGCTGGAACGGTCCGCCGGGGAGGGCGGGGCTGCACGATCGCTGTCTGGCGGGGGGGGCGATCAGCCCCGAGACGCAGCGCGACTGCCCGTGCGTTCACGCCGAGGTCAGGGCAATCTGCCGCGCCGCGTCGGCGGGGATCCCGATCGAGGGTGGGACCCTCTACCTGAGCGAATGGTTTCCGTGCGCCCCCTGCGCAGCGGCCATGATCGAGGCGGGAATCGCGCGCATGGTGGTCGCGAAAAAGATCGAGTATGTGAAGGACGAGTGCTACAACTTCGGCCTCGCCCGCCGCCTCCTCCAGGACGCCGGCGTCGCGGTCGAGGAGTGGGCTTGAGCGGACGCGCTTCATGAGGAGAGGGGCCCCCCTCTCCTCATGATGGCGCGCGCCGGGCCCCGCGGCGGTCAGTAGTTCTCCGCGAGGACCTCGTAATACGACTGGGGATGCAGGCAGGTCGGGCAGATCGCCGGCGCCTCGTCCGCCTCGATGATGCGGCCGCAGTTGATGCAGTGCCATTTCACCGGCGACTTCTTCCTGAACACGCTCCCGTCAGCGAGGTTGGAGATAAGCTTCCGGTAGCGCGCCTCGTGGAACTCCTCGACCTTCGCGACCTGATCGAACGACTGCGCGATCGCGGGAAACCCCTCCCGGGTGGCGGTCTTCGCGAAGTCCGCGTAGAGCGTCGTCCACTCGAGCCTCTCCCCCTCGGCGGCGGCCTCGAGGTTGCTCTTCGTGTCCATGATCATGCCCGCCGGGTAGGCGGCCGTGATCTCGACGTCGCCGCCCTGTAGGTGCTTGAAGAAGACCTTGGCGTGCTCCTTCTCGTTCTCCGCCGTCTCAAGGAAGATCCTCGAGATCTGCTCCAGCCCCTCTTTCTTCGCGGCGCTCGCGAAGAAGGTGTAGCGGTTCCTCGCCTGCGACTCGCCGGCAAACGCGGCGAGCAGGTTCTTCTCCGTCTGTGTCCCCTTGAGCGGTTTCGTCATCTTGCCCCTCCTCTCTTCCGCCGTCGAAGACGGCGAGGTTGTCAACATATAGTAATACCCATTACCATCAATGTCAATGCCTGCCTGGAATGGCGTGATGGCGAAGTGAAAATGTCCGGTTTAAAAATTCAATCCATGGAGAGCGCATCTCCCCCGGCCCCCGTGCCCTCCGGTTTTTTCGGGCGCGATTCTTGATCGCCTCGGATTCTTCGGTCGGGGAGGGGAGTACTTTCCGCGGGCCGGCGGGCGATGGGCCGCGAACGGTCCGGGCGGCGCGAAATGCTTCCCGGGGCGCCGCACGATGGTGTAAAATGCCGTCCGGCCGCGGCAGGCGGCGCCGGACCCGTTCCACGGCGGGCCGGAGACGGCAAGGGGGCGGCGACGTGTCGCATTTCACACTGCACCGGCACGCCAGGGCCAAGAAGGCGGCGAGGGCCGAGTTCGACCAGTGGGCCGGCGGCTACGACCGGAGCCTGCTCCAGCGTTTCCTCTTCAGGCCCTCGCACGATATGATCCTCTCCGAGATCGACCTCGGGGGATCCCCCCGCATCCTCGACGTCGGCTGCGGCACCTGCGTATTCGGTTTCAGGATCTCGGCCATATCCCCCTCCTCCGAGATCTTCTGCGTCGACCTTTCGCACGAGATGGCCCGAAAGGCGAATGCGAAACGGAACTGCATGCCCCGCCTGGCCGGACGGCCCGGGGCGGTCAGGATCACGCTCGCCGATTCCGACCACCTCCCGTTCTCGGACGGCAGCGTGGACTACGTCACCTGCGCCAACTCCTTCCACCATTACCCGCATCCGGAAGGGGTGCTGCGGGAGATGCACCGCGTCCTCAGGCCGGGCGGAAAGGCCATCGTCGTGGACGGGTGCAGGGACACGCTTCCGGGCCGCCTCATCTTCGACCTGATCGTCACGCTGGCGGAGGGGGATGTCCGCCATCTATCGGCCGGCGCGTTCAAGGATCTCTTCGCCAGATGCGGTTTCGGCCGCATCAGGCAGAAGACACACCTCCTCGGGATTCCGATACTCCTCACTGCGGCCGTGGCGGAAAAATAGGAGATCGCGCCTTCGGCCGGCTTGCAGCGCCGCGGGGCGCGGCAGGCCGCGCAATCCGGGGCGGGTGGGGGCCGGCGGGGCGACCGGCGCATATCCTGGAAGCGGCGGATTGACCCGCCACCACTCCGCCCACGCGCCTTTGCGCGGAGCATGACAGAGCCATGCGCGCCATTCCACCGGATTCAACCCGCCGGGCGAAGGCGGCCGCCGGGAGGCGGATCGCGCTCGTGGTCGAGGGCGGAGGCATGCGCGGGATCTTCTCCGCCGGCGTGCTCGATGCGTTCGCGGAAGCCCGATTCGATCCGTTCGACCTCTACGTGGGCGTCTCCGCGGGGGCGTGCAACCTCTCCTCTTTCGTCGCCGGGCAGCGCGGCCGGAACTACAGGATCTACACGCGCCTCATGGCGCGCCCCGAGTTCATGCGGCTCGGGCGCTTCCTGCGCGGCGGGCATTTCATGGACCTCGACTGGCTCTGGGACGCGTTCGGGCGTGAAGACCCGCTCGACGTCCGGTCGGCCGCGCGCGCGGTGCGCGGGAAGGGCTTCGTGGCCGTCTGCACCTCCGTGGCCACGGGGCTGCCGCGGTATCTAGAGCCCTCGGGGCGCGACTGGCTGGCGATCCTCAAGGCGTCGAGCTCCATCCCCCTCATCTACCGGGGCTTCACCGAGGTGGACGGGGAGCCGCTCGCCGATGGCGGGGTCTCCGATCCGCTCCCCGCGGCGGAGGCGCGGCGGAGAGGGGCGCGCACGATTGTGGTCGTGAGGAGCCGCCCGGCCGGCCGATCGAAGCGGAACGGGATGGATCGGCTCGCCGCACTACTGCTTCTGCGCCGGCACCCGGGACTGGCGCGCGCGCTCCGCCGGAGCGCAGCGGCGTACAGGGAGGCGGCGGCGTGGCTGGACGCCCCGCCCGTGGGGGTCGAGGTGCTCCAGATCGCCCCCCCGGAGACGATGCGCACCGGCAGGACGACCCGCGCCCTATCGCTTCTCATGTCCGACTACGAATCCGGCCTGCTCAGCGGCCGCGCCTTCGCCGCGTCGTACCGCTGAAGGGGGCGCTCCTAAAGCCCGCAGATCTTGATCGGGATGAGCCCCTCGCCGGGGTCGGCTATCTCCAGGAAGGCCGCCTTAGTCAGGTCGATGATGCGGCCCTTTCTGGCGAGGCGCTTGGCCGGCCCGCGATCGTTGACCCGCACGACCACCGACTTGCCGTTCACGAGGTTCGTTACCCTCACCCTCGAATTGAACGGAAGGCCCCAGACCGCGCATGTGTGCTTCTTGTCCGAGAACTTCTCCATGTTCGCGGTGGTCTTCTTCACGCCCGGGTCCGTCCTCGAGTACCATGAGGCGAGCCCCACCCTATGGCCCACGGGCTCGTCGGGCGGCTGGGCGGAGGCGGCTGAGCCGCAGGAAACGGCGGCGATAAACGCGAAAGCGGCCATGAAGCGATTCATAGTAGTCTCCCTTCTTGACGGATCCGGATATAGCCAGGAGCGATTCGACAGCGGAAGCGCTATTGGGCTGAGCGGCTGGAGCCCCTGTGCGGGGCCCTGGAAGGCGCTACTCTTCGGCCATCTTCTGCAAACTGCTGTGCGCTTCGAAAGATGGCGGGTACGGTAGCAGATCGCGGCGGGATGTCCAGAATATTTTTGAGTTCCCTGTCATGAATTCGAGAGGGAAATATCCGTATCGAACGGCCATCTAATGGGTTATGAAATTATCAGATAATAATGATCATTCTCTGAGTAGACGTTCGATTTAGCGCGCTCGCGGGGCGGAAGGGAGCAGCGACCCATTGTTCAGTTCTTTAGTCATTTTGCGCGGGTGAACCGTACGATCCCACTCCATGAGGAGGAGGTGGCGCCGGAAGGCACTCGAAGGCAGCGGCAACCCGGGCCGGCCCAGTATGTTAGGAAGTTATCCACAGGAAGATGCAGACTTAAGTCTGTCCTACAGGACGGACGGTCCGTTGGGGGCGGGCGGTTGGTCGGCCGCCTGGGGAGGGGATGCACAAAAAGCCCCGGCTTCCAGGTAACAGGATGCCGGGGCGCAAGGGGGGGGATCAGGAGAGCATGCTCCCGCACCATTTGCACTTGCGGGCCGCCTTGAGAACGGTCTCGCCGCAATCCCGGCACGTCTTCGTCTCCGGCCCGGCGGGGGCGGCCTTCTCGCGCAGGAGCGCCTTGGTGATCATGAAGACCACGAAGGAGATGATCACGAAATCGATGACGTTGTTGATGAACATCCCGTAACCGAGCGCCGCGCCTGCCTCCTTGGCCTTTGCGTAGTTTTCGAACTTGACGCTCGGGGTGAGACTGATATACAGGTTGGAGAAGTCCACGCCGCCGGTGATCCTGCCTATGACCGGCATCAGCACGTCGTTGACCAGCGAGCCCACGAGTTTGCTTGTTGCCGCGCCGATGATCACGCCGATGGCCAGCGCCAGGGCATTCGTCTTGACGAGAAACGTCTTGAACTCCTCGATGAGCCTGACCTTGGGAATGGACGGTTGCACTCCTGCTCCTCCTTTCATGCCCGCCCCTTGGAGGGGCGAACCGGCGGCCCGGGGGGCGTTCGTGTTCGGGCCCCCCGGGCCGACCGGTTTTAGAAGGCGGTTACTTCTTCTCGCCGCCCGGGAGAAGCCCCTTCGCCTTCTCGAGCAGGCCCTGGCCCTGCTTCTTGGAGTCGCAGGCCGCGGCGTCTTTCTTCTGGCAGGCGCCGGAGATCGCTTCCTTCGCCTTATCGGTCAAGCCCTGGCCCTGCTTTTGGGCGTCGCCCGCAGCCGCGTCCTTCTTCTCGGCCATGCCGGGAATAGCGCCCTTTATCTTGCCGAGCATCCCGCTGCCCGTGTCAGAACCGGAGGCTTTTTCGCCGGCGCCGGGAACGGCCTGCTTGATTGCTCCCAGGACCCCCTCCGCCTTCTGCTCCTGAGCCCCTGCCGCGCCGACCGATAGAACCAGCGCCGTCAGGGCGAATACGGCCACAACGATGCGCATCATACCCACCTCCCGGAAAAAGGGACAGCGCCCGTTCCGCCCTCTGCGGCCGGGCCGTCCAATCGACGAAACTTTAACATAACGCCGCGCATAACGCAACAGCGCCTCCCGCCCTTGTAACGGCACAGTCGAGGCGCCCGGCTTGCGAAGGATCGCGCCGCAGTGGATATACACCCCCGGCCGCTCGGGGGGCGCGGCTTTCGGCCGGCCGGGCGGTCAGGCGAAGCGGCCGGCGGGATATGTGGAAACGCCCTCCGGGGCCGGGAGGGGGAAAACCGGAAAGGCCGTTGCCTCCGCCTCGTGATATAATCCGCGGGGAACTTGGGAGGGGCGATGTACAAGATAGGGGTGATCGGGACGTTCGGCGTGGGGAAGACCACGTTCGTCCACCGGCTCTTCAGCGAATTGAAATACCGCGCCTTCCAGGTTGAGATGGTGCCGGAGCTCTCCCGCCTCTGCCCATACGACATAAACGAAAGCGGCGCCGTGACGCGCGGGCAGTATTGGATTCTGCGGGAGCAGATCCGCCTGGAGCTGGAGCACTCGGAGCGTCTCCCCGACTTCCTGCTGTGCGACCGCTGCGTCTTCGACAACACCATCTTCGCCGTGCGCGGGGCGGAGAAGGGGTACGTGGACTCAGCGGTCTGTTCGCTCATACGCTCGGTCGCGGCTCACTGGCGGCCCACCTACTCCCTGCTCATCTACACGCGGCTCGAGGATTGCCTGCGGCTGAGCCGGAACCGCGGGATGGCGGACGGCGTCCGCTCGACGAACGAGGAGTTCCAGATCGACATCGAGGAGCGCATCCGCGCCGCGTGGGCGGACTTCCCCGGCGACAAGGTCGAGGTGGGGGGCAATCTCACGCAGCGGCTCGAGCAGACGATGGAGTGGCTGCGGATCCATATCGACGACGACCGCCTCCGCGCGCAGGAATTCCCGCTGGGGTGAGAGGGCGTGGGCGGCGTTGCGGCGGAAGAGGGGGCAACCGGCCGCGGCGCCGTTTTGCAGCGGATGGCGTCGGGCCCCACGGGGGGCCCGGGGCGATCGGCCGCGCCTAAGACCGGCCGTTCCGGCCGCACGGGGACGTTGACGCGCGCGGAGGCGGTCGAGGTGCTGAGGGCGTCCCCGCCGCCACGTCGCGGCCTGCTCGGCTGGCTCCAAACCCTTGCAAATCGCCGCCCGTGACAATCGCCCGCAAATTTGGCGAAAAAACATCCCCGAGCGCGTACACACTCTTGGACCATTGCCGTCCTCCAAAATCTGGCCGTTGTCCTGCCCGCGGCGGCCGAGGAGCTCCAGGTGGCCGACTACCTGCAGAAGGCCCTGGAGCTCGCGGAGTAGGAGCACTCCGGCATGCTTGCCGGCAGGCCCGTGTGGATCGAGACGAACCGCACACAACCCTTAGCAGCGGTGATCACCCATGCGGTACTCCCCGACGTGTCCTCTCATGCTCTCGCTGTCGCTGATCCTGCTCGTCTCCGCCCTCCACGCCGCACCGGTCGAGCTGAGTGACTCCTTCGACGGCAGCCCCGGCCTCGACTGGCGCCCCCTGCAGGGCGGATGGCAGGTGAGCGACGGGTCCTACAGGGTCTCCGGCACCGGTCAGGCCCTCCTGGGCGGCGCCTCCTTCGCCGGCCTCTCGGTGGAGTTCGACCTCCGCTTCACAGACGCCGGCAAGATCCCCGCCGACTGGGCCGGCGTGGCCTTCGGTGGCGACCTGCGCGCCGGCATGGGCTCGGCCTATGTCGTCTACCTGCGCTACGCCGGGCAGATCGAGCTATTCCGGGAGGGTCGCATCCTCGCGGCGGCGGACACCGGCCTGCAGGCGGACCTCGCCGCCGGCCGATATGTCCACATCGCGGTGAGCGTCGCGGAGGCACATATAGCGGTGCAGGTCAATGGCAGGCCGCTCATCGCCTACGACGCTCCGGCGTCGCTCACCGGCCAGCTTGCCCTGATGACGTGTGACATTGGGGCCGACTTCGCCCGCTTCCACCTGCGGGGAGACAGGCTGGGCAGCATGATCTCGGGCGAGGTACTCGCAGCACCCTCGTGGACGCCGGTGCCCGGGGCCAGCGTCGAGATCTACAACTCGATGGATGGCTACGATAGCCCCGTGACGCGGGAGACCGTCACCGACGCGAAGGGCCGGTACGAGTTCAGAGACCTCCCGACCGGCGAGAAGGCGTACTGGCTGCGCGCGGGCAAGGAGGGTTTGGGCGGCTCGACGGCCTGGTTTGTCACCGTGAGCGAG
>CALLYX010000476.1 GCA_937858775.1 uncultured bacterium
GCTCGGACTCGAGGAGGGAGTCGGGCAGGGCGCCGCAGCTTACGGGCACGAACGGCCCGTTGCGGCGCGGGCCGATGCCGTGGATCGAACGGGCCAGCACCTCCTTCCCCGTCCCGGTCTCGCCGAGGATGAGGACGGTGGCGGGGCTCGCGGCCACGGCGGGAAGCACCTCGAATACGCGCTGCATCAGGGGGCTGCGGCTCGCGAGCTCCGCGGCTCGGGGCCTCCCGTCCAGCTCCCGTCGAAGGGCCTCCACCTCGCGCATGTCCCGGAACGTCTCCGCCCCTCCTATGACGCGCCCCGCCTTGTCGCGGAAGAGGGCGGTTGACACGCTGATCGGGACGCGCTCGCCGGCGGCGGTGACTATATAGCCGGACCGCCCTATCACCGGCCGGCCGGTCTTCAGCGTGCGCCGGAGGGCGCAATGCGCCTCGCACATGCTGGAGCGGAAGACCTCCATGCATCTCCGGCCTATCGCCTCCCGACGGGGGACTCCCGTGATCTTCTCGGCCGCCCGGTTGAACGAGGTGATGCGCCAGTCGAGGTCGACGGTGAACACCCCGTCCGAGATGCTCTCGAGGATGGCCCCGGTCGGCGTCCCGAGCCCGCCGTCCCCCCGTTTCGCCCGGCCCGCCGTCATGCCGCGCCCCCCTCGTCCCTGAACACCGTCACAAGCCTCATCCCCTCGATGGCGCTGAAGGGATCCCCCCGCAGCACGCAAGGCAGCGCGAGGCGCGGGTCCGCCACCAGCGCCGCGCATATCGCGTCGACGCCGTGTCTGAACAGGGCGGGGGAGAGGGGGGTGGTCGGCCCCAGGACCACCGTGTAGGCGTCCGGGCAGAGCGCGAGGAGGTCGTCGATGGTGTGGTTGATGAAAGAGCTGCCTGTGAGGGCGACGACGCCGGCGCGGGGGAGGAAGGCGCGCGCCTCCTCGATCCCCCGGCGGCCCTCCCACGGGGGGCGGCTTACCACGCGGAGGCTTCGGGCAACGGGGCGAATCCTCTCGACAAAGGGGAAGGAGCCCACCACCGCGACGTCAGCCCCGCGGCCCTTCTCCTCGATGAGGCGCGCCGCGTTCATGTCGTGCATCACGAATCCGGACGTGTCGAGTAGGGAGTTGAGCGCGGCCATCCCGAGCGAGGCCTCCGACAGCCTGTCGGAGAGGGCGAGGCGGGCGACCTCGTCCGCCGGGCGCCCCGCCGGGTTCTCCGCCGCCGACGGACGGCCGGCGCCGGGGTCCCGGAATGCCGAGGAGATCCCCCACCTCGCGCTGCGGACAGCTATGTCGCGGGCGCAGATGTGCGCCTCCTCCACCGTGTGGCCGGAGGGAAGAGAGTCGAGTATCTCTTCAAGCAGTTTCATTTCCGTCTCGGATTCCGTCCGCCGCGCCCCGTCCCCCTGTGCGCGGCCGCGCCCCCCGGCCGGGTCTCGCATCCCCCTTCCATGGCGACCGGGCCGCCCTCCATCCTGATCGCCTTCCCGTGGAGCAGGGCGTCGGCTATCTTCCGGTGCGCCGACTCCAGGAGGCGGGAGAACGTGGGGCGGGAGATGCGCATTCTTCCGGCCGCCTCTTCATGGTATACCCCTTCAAAATCGGCGAGCCGTATCGCCTCCACCTCGTCGAGCGCCACCACGATCTCCTCCAGCGCGAGCAGGGGGGCCCCGGCGGGTTTGAAGTACGTGACGCCCGGCACGTGGCGGATACGCCTCAGGCATTTTGGTCTCGGCATCGGAACCCCCTCCATCGGCGTCCATATTATGAGCAAATGTGCATAATGGGTCAAGGGGTAAATGGAGGGGGGGGGCCGCGGTATTCCGCGCGCCGCGGGTACGGGCTCGACGCCGCTTCCATTTTTCAATGGCGCGGCGGCCGGGAATCGTGCATACTTCCGTTCCTCGACGGAGAAGCTGCATGACGGACGGCAAGATCATCCCGCTCACCGAACTCGACCCCATGCGGCGGGGGAGGATCCACAGCCTCGACGGATGGCCCAACTTCGTCCGGCGCCTCGAGTCCATGGGGCTGCGGCAGGGAAGGCGCATCACGAAGATCAGCGGGCAGGCCCTGAGGGGGCCCGTCACCGTCACGGTCGGCGGGACGTCGATGGCCCTCGGCCACGGTATGGCCTCGCGCGTGATGGTCGAGGTCGAGGGGTGAAGACCGTTCTGCTCGTCGGGAATCCGAATGTCGGCAAGAGCGTTTTCTTCTCCCGGCTCACCGGCACGCGGGTGACCGTCTCGAACTACCCCGGCACAACGGTCAGTTTCACCCGGGGCGGGATGACGGCGGGCGGGGAGGAGTACGAGGTCCTCGACGTGCCCGGCGTCTACTCCCTCGTTCCCACCAACCGGGCCGACGAGGTCGCCTTGGAGATGCTCGCGAAGGGCGACATCGTCATCAACGTCGTCGACGCGACGAACCTGGAACGCAACCTCTCGTTGACGCTCGAGCTGATGGAGCGCGGCATCCCCCTCGTCGTCGCCCTCAACATGTGGGACGAGACGGCGCATCGCGGCATCTACGTCGACGCCCCGCTCCTTGAGAGGATGCTCGGGGTGCCGGTCATCACGACGGTCGCCCTCACCGGGGAGGGTTTCGGACAACTCGCATCACGCCTCGCGGAGGCGCGCGCCCCGGCCGTGCGGCCGCTCGACCGCGCCGACCGCTGGAGCGCCGTCGGCGCCCTCGTCGACCGCGCCCAGCGCCTCGAGCACCGCCACCACACCGCGAAGGAGCTCCTCCAGGAGATGACCATAAGGCCCCGCGTCGGCCTCCTCATCGCCGCCGCGGTGGCGGCGGCCTCGTTCTTCGTCGTCCGATGCGCGGCCGAGTCGTGGATCCGGTTCGCCTCGGATCCGTTCTTCCACGGACTGTGGGGCCCCCTGCTCGACCGCCTGAGCGGCGCCATGGGGGGCGGCGGCGTGATCCACGACGTCCTCCTCGGGCGGCTCATCGAGGGGCGGATAGATTACGTCCAGTCGTTCGGCCTTCTCAGCACGGCGGTCTACGTCGAGTTCGGGATGGTGTTGCCGTACGTCGCCTCCTTCTACCTCGTCCTGGGAACTCTCGAGGACTCCGGCTACCTGCCGCGCCTCGCGGTCCTGATGGACAGCATAATGCACCGGCTCGGCCTCCACGGCTTCGCCGTCATCCCCGCCCTCCTCTCCTTCGGGTGCAACGTGCCTGGCATCCTCGCCACGCGCGTGCTCGAGAGCCGGAGGGAGCGCTTTATCGCCGCGACGCTCATCTCCATCGGCGTTCCGTGCGCGGCGCTCCAGGCGATGATCGTCGGCGTCGTGGGGAAGCACGGCATCGCCCCGGTCGCGGCGGTATACGGGATCCTCGCGGCCGCCACGCTCGTCCTGGGCCTCGCGCTCAACCGCCTTATGCCCGGTTTCAGCCACGAGCTCCTGCTCGAGATCCCGCCGTACCGACGCCCGCCGCTGCGGCTTCTCCTCGAAAAGACGTGGTGGCGCATTTTGCAATTCCTGCGGGAGGCGGTCCCTGTGGTGGCGGGGGGTGTCCTGGTGATCAACGTCCTCTACATGCTCGACGCCTTCGCGGTCGTCGCGCACGCGGCCGCCCCCGTGATGAGGGGCGTCCTGGGGCTCCCGGAGGAGTCCGCGGTGGCGGTCGTCGTGGGGATCCTGCGGAAGGACGTCGCGATGGGCCTGCTGGCCATGCAGCCCCTCAGCGTAAAGCAGCTCGTCGTCTCCTCCGTCGTCCTGGCCATGACCTTCCCCTGCGTCGCGACATTCGCGGTCCTCTGGAATGAACTCGGCTGGCGGGATATGCTCAAGGCAACGGCCGTGATGATCGCGGCGGCGCTCGGCACGGGGGGGGCGGTCAATTTCATCTGGCGCTGACCCCCCGGCGCGCCGAACGCGCGGCCGCGCGGCTCGAGGGGGCCGTCCGCCAGGCGGATATGGACGCCCGGAAAGCCGCGGATCCCGTTGGGGGCTGAACCCGGACAAGGGACGCGCGCATGCTCTCATATGCATCGCTCCTCGGCGGGATCTTTCTCGCCTGGTGCATAGGGGCGAATAACAGCGCCAATATATTCGGCACCGCCGTGGGGACCCGCTCCATACGGTTCGGGACGGCCGTGATTCTCATCGCGATATTCGCGGTTATCGGCGCGATGGCGGAGGGGCCCTCGCTGTACGACGCCTACTCCTTTTCCGGGGATGTCACCCCCCGGCTCGCCTTCGCCGCGACCGCGGCCGCGGCGGCCACGATGCTGGTCGTCACCTATTTCAGCCTGCCCGCCTCCGCGTCCCAGGCCGCCGTGGGGGGGATGATGGGAATCGCCGTCTGGTCGTGCGGCGTCGCCGGGGCGGAGTGGGCGAAGCTGGGCGGATGGGCCTTCTGCTGGGCCGTCACCCCGGTGAGCTCCGCGGTACTCGCCTACGCCGGGGTAAGGGGGCTCAAGCCCCTCATCAGCGGGGTGACCGACATGGGAATGCTCAGCAGGATCTACAAGATCGGCTTCGTCATCAGCGGATGCTACGGGGCATATACCCTCGGCGCGAACAACGTGGTCGTCACAACCGGCCCGCATTTCAAGGCGGGTTTGTTCGGCGATCCGTCCGGGCCGGACGGCGCCTTCGTCGCCGCCGTGATCGGAGGGGCGGGCGTCGCTCTCGGGGCGCTCACCTACAGCCGCAGGGTGATGAGAACGATCGGGGGGAGGATCACGGCGCTCGACCCGTTTTCGGCGCTGGTCGCCGTCCTCTCTCACTCGGCCATCCTGCACGTCTTCACCCTTTTGCAGATCCCGGTCTCCTCGGCCCAGGCGATCGTGGGGGCGGTTGCCGGCGTGGGCCTCTCCAAGGGGTCGAGGGCGCTGAACTCGAGGCTGCTGGCGGCGGTGCTGTCCGGCTGGCTGCTGGTGACGGCGGCGTCGGGGGTCCTGGCGCTCCTGCTCGCCTGGCTCCTCTGCCGATGATGCGGCCCGCGCCCTCGGGCCGCCTCACGCGCCGCGCCGCGAGTGCCGGTGCGCATGGATGTGGAGCATGTCCGCGTGCCGGTGGGCGTGGATATGGACGAGGTTGTTCATCTCGAGGAAGTCCTGGTCGAGCAGGATATCGCCCGGGGCGGCGCTTCGGATGAGATTCTTTTCCGGCCCCATGACGTGCACGACGTCCGCGAACTCCTCGACGAGATGCAGATCGTGCGTCGCGAAAACGATCGTCTTCCCCCCGCCGTGCTCGGCAAGCAGCACGGCGATTATGTCCCTTACGGTCTGAGGATCCAGGCCGGCGGTCGGCTCGTCCAGGAGCAGTACCTCCGGCTCGATCGCCAGCACCGACGCGAGGGTAACCTTCCTCTTCTCCCCGACGCTCAACTGGTGCGGGGCCCGCCCCAGTATATCGGACAACTTGAAGACCGACGACAGCCTCTCCAGCCGCGCGCGGATCTCCGGGACGGGGGCGCCGAGCTGAAGGGGCCCGAACGCGATATCCTCCTCGACGGTGGGGCAGAAGAGCTGGACCTCGGGATTCTGGAACACGAATCCCACCCTTCGGCGGAACTCAAGGGAGAAGCCGGCGTCCTCGAAGAGTTCCGCGGTCAACTCCTTTCCCATGGCGAGGACCGCCCCCCCGTCGGGAAAGATCAGGGCGTCGAGCATCGCGAGGAGCGTGGATTTGCCCGTGCCGTTGGCGCCGACGAGCGCGACACGGGTGCCCCGCTCGATGGAGAGGGATACCCCGCGCAACGCCGGGTATTTGCCATGGTACGCGTACCGGACGTCCCTCAGCTCGAAAAGCGGGCCCGCCATATTCCTCCGGCAAGGATGAGAATCGCCGCGCCTAGGCATAGTATGTCGGCGGCGGTGACGCGGTCGTCATCCATCGACAGCGGCTCGCCGCGATAGCCGCGGGAGATCATCGCCTGGTAGACCCGGCCGTGGAGGTCGTACGAGCGCCGCCAGAGGGTCGAGATATTCCACGCGACCATGCGCCTCCCCATGGAGGGGGAGCGGACCCCCCCCGAGCGGCTCTTGATGGCGAGGTGGGAATTCTGAATGAGCTCTATGAAGGAGTAGACGTAGCGGTGGCACATCCCGAGCGTCATCACGAAGACCTGCGGCACGCGAAAGGCGCGGAGCGCGCCCAGGAGGCGCTGATGCCTGGTGGTCAGGGAGAGGAGGACGCAGAGCGAGACGGATGTCAGGATGCGGAGGAAAAAGATGCCGGCCCCGGCGACGCCCTGTTTCGTGATGGCGATGTTGAAGGAGAAGATCGTGACGCTGATCAGCGCCTCCCCCGGGGTGAAGATGCTGAACAGGGCGGGCGCGGCGATGCAGAGCGAGAAGAGCGGAACGAAGAACCAGGTGCGCTTCAGAAAGTACGGGATCCCTATCGAAGAAACGGCGGCGAGAAGGAGGCAGAGGGCGTAGATGCAGGCGATGGGCGCGATCTCCCTCGAGAGAAGGACCGCGAGCAGCAGGGCGAATATGGCCGCGGCCTTGAGGCGGGGGTCCCGCGCCTGCAGGAATCCCCTCGAGGAGGCGTACTCGTCCGCGAAGATCGACTCCTTGATAAAGGAGAGCGCGCCCGTGATGGTCCGCTCGACGAACCGGCCGCGGCGCGTCCCCAAGTCAGCCGCCCCTTCCGGCCAATATCTTCCCGTAGAGGACCGCCGCCAGCGCTGTCGCGGCGATTCCGACGATTGCGGAGAACACATAGGCGATGCCCAGGCGCGGGAGCCCCTTCCCCTCCCACCCCTTGAACGCGTAATCGGGCAGTGGGGCGTTCCATGTCTGCGAGAGTCTATCGAGGCCCTGCGGGAGATACCCCGCCGCCTCCCTTATCGTGTCGTTGCCCCATTCGCCCCACGCATCCCCCGCCTTGAAATACTCCGGCAGCAGAAGTCCCAGCGGGGACAGGAGCGCCAGTATTATAACCCCGAGCCAAAGTTTTGTAATGGTTGTCACGCCGCCACCCTCCCCCCGGCATTGAGCAGGCCCGGATCCTCCCCCTGTAGATATTTCACCGCCAGCGCGGTGACGATCGCCTCGACCCAGCCCTTCGGGTCGTCGAGCGCCCGCACGTGCGCCTCGCGCTCGGCCCGCTCCCGCCGCAGATTCTCCGGATATGCCGCAAACGCCGCTACCAGCTCCGGCGGGATTTTATCGCTGAGCCGGCGTAACCGCCCGGCGGAATCTGTCGCTCGCAGCCCGGTCTCCGGGTCGCGGCAGAAGACGACCTGCTCGTGCCCGGTGAGGTCGTCGAACTCTCGGGCATCGCCACGCTGTTCCGCGTCGAAGAGACCGCCATCGGGGCCTGATCGCGGCCTGATCGCTGGACGGATCTCCGGAGTGCGTCAGCGGCGTGTCGGCGGGTCGGCGGGTCAGAGGCGGGTCGCGGCATCGAG
>CALLYX010000477.1 GCA_937858775.1 uncultured bacterium
CGGCCGAGACGAGCTGCGGATGGATCACCAGGTCGCCCACGAGGTCAACCTGACCGCTGCCGTGGATCATCCGCACGGCCACCTTCTCGGCGTCCGGGGGAACGGAGGCGAGGTCGGCCGCGAGGCGGATGGCGGCGAAGGAGTTGACGTAGATGTCCTGGCCCTCGCCGATGTAGTCGTAGTGCCTGGTGGGCCGGGTCGGGTGCGTCATGCTGATTCTCCTCGGGGGACGAGCACACCCCGCCAGGGTGTGACGATGACTTCGGGCGCGCCGTCGGCCAGTGCGGCGATCTCGGTGCGGTCGAGCCCGTTGTCCGGCACGGGAACGTGCCTGCCCCCTGGTACCTCTCCGTAGGGGAGCGGCGCAGCCGGGGTCGGTAGCCGCGGATCCGGCGGGGCCGGGGCGACGAGGGGGGCGGCCGCGCGCTGGGGGCGGTGGAGAAGATCCTGAGGGGCGAGCGGGTGGACGAGAGCGACCTGAAGAACCTCGGCAACACGGTCGTCAGGATCGACGCGCCCGACAACCCCGGCGGCATCGGCGCCGGCAGGGGGGGGGAATCCGACGCGGGCCCCGCCGCCGGGCCGAGGAACGTCTACATAGTGCGTTTTGATTCGGAGGCGGGGGGCGAGCGGCAGGTCCAGGTCCTGCGAATCCAGAGGGAGATCCTCAAGAACCAGCTCGTGCTGCTCAAGTCGCTCAGCGCCATCGCGGGCTACCAGGTGAGTCTCGGGACGAGGACGGCCCGCGTCGAGAACATCATGCGGGACATGACCCTCGGGATGAAATCCTCGGGGGGAGAGCTGAAGAAGATCGCGGGCGACGCCGCCGGGACCTCGTCGAAGATGACCGACGTCGCCGCCACCACCGCCGACATGGCTGCGGGGATGAGGGAGATGTCGAGGAATATCGGGGAGATCGAGGGGGCGATCGACAACGTGGACTCGATGATCCGGAGGCTGGCGAGCAGCGTCGAGAGCCAGGGCGACGATATGCGGGGCGGGATGCGGAAGATGGGGCGGGATATCGAGTCGAGGGTCGACGCCTCGGCGGCGGAGGTCCGCGACAGGGACGACAAGAACACGAAGGATGTCCAGGCCTCGATCGACTCGGTGGGGGGCGCGCTCTCGAGCCAGATAGGCG
>CALLYX010000478.1 GCA_937858775.1 uncultured bacterium
AAGGCCCGGCGCCGCCCGGGCGAGCTCTCCATGGGGGAGCAGCAGCGCGCGGCGATCGCCCGGGCGATCGTCCATCGCCCGGCCGTCCTCCTCGCCGACGAGCCGACCGGCAACCTCGACTCGGGAAACTCAGCCCTCATACTCGGGCTCCTTGCCCGGATGCACGGGGAATCGGGGCAGACGATCCTGCTGGTGACGCACGACTCCGGCGTGGCGGGCGCGGCGGGGCGGATCATCCGGATGCGCGACGGAAGAATCGAAGAGTGACGGCATGCGTTCCGGCACGGCGCGCCGGGGGGACCACGGGGAAATGACCGTACGCCGTAAGTGGCCCATCGGCGCGCGGGGAAGCCGCCCGCGAACATCCCCGGCGCCGGGGAAAGGGCCCGCGCCCCCTTCCGCCGCCCTGCGGCAAGACCTTGAACCATGAATCCAGATCGCCGCCGCCTCTCCCCGCTGCGCTGGTTCGCCGGGTTCGCCGTATGCGCCGGCGCCATCGCCCTCCTCTCCTGGCGGGCGGGGGCGGCGGGGCGCGCCGGGGCGAGGGACCTCCTCCTCTTCACGCTTGTCGTGGGGTGCGCCTGCCAATTCGTCCCGATCCCGATCATCCCCCTTTTCCTCTGGATCGGGCGCAGCTGGAACCCGTTCATCGTGGCCCTCGCCGGCTCGGCGGCGACCGCCGTCGCCAATCTCCACGACTACTACATCCTCACCGCGCTCCTTAGGATCGAGCGGGTCGACCGGGCACGGGACGCGGGGTGGTACCGTCGCGCGGCGGAGTGGTTCGGGAGGCACCCGTTCTGGACGCTCGCGGCCTCGAACGTGGTGGTCCTCCCCGTGGACGTCCCGCGACTCCTCGCGATCTCCACCCGCTACAGCCGGCTGCGCTTCGTTCTCGCGACGCTCATAGGACGCTACCCCCGCTACCTGCTGCTGGCCGGCCTAGGGTACGAGTTCAAGCCCACCAACCGCCAGATCCTCGCCGTGCTGGCCCTCCTCGCGGCCATCTGGGGGGCGAAGGCGCTGCACCGCAGATGCGCGGGGCGGGATGGAAGCGGGAATGATCCCCCGCAGGGAGAAGAACGATGAAAAAGCTTTTGGTCGCCTTCGTCGCCGCCGCGGCGGGCGCGGGGTGCGCGCGCGCGGCGCCCACCCCGCCCCCTGCGCGAGGCGTCGGGGTCGGGGCCGTGGAGACGCTCGCGAAGATGGAGGCGGCGGGGAAGGCCCTCGTCGCCCTACAGGCCGATTTCAGGCAGGAGAGGACCTACGCCCTCTTCGGGGATAAGCGCGTCTCCTCCGGCGCCATCCGCTACAAGAAGCCGGGCATGATGCTCTGGGAGTACCGGGAGCCGGAGCGCAGCGCGATATACCTGAAGGGGGGGGCCGCGCTCATGTACATCCCGGCCATCAAGCAGGCGCAGAGGATCTCCCTCGCGCGCGACCGGAAGACGGAGTCTCTCCTCATCGGTTTCGGCAACACGGCGGAGGAGATCACCCGCAACTTCGACGTCGAGGCCTCCGTCTCGCCGGAGGGCTACCCGGTGCTCGATCTAGCACCGAAGACCGCGGACCTCTCCTCCGCCTTCCGGAAGCTCCGCCTTGTCATCGACCCGAAGCGCTGGGTCCCGGTGCGGAGCGAGCGGATCGAGCACGGGGGGGACACGACCGTTTTCACATTCTCCAACGTCCGCACCGACGCGGCGATCGACGACAGCGTCTTCGACTTCGCCATCCCGCCCGGGACGGAGGTGGTGGAGTACTAGCCCCGGCTGCGGCGGCGGGCGGCGCGCGCCTGATGCATGAAGGCCTCGAGGCGCGTGCTGTCGTCGCCCCCGTTCTGACCGTCGTATGTCATGTTCAGCCACGGGACATCCCTGAACCGGTCCCTGACCTTCTGCGAGACCGCGGTGGCTACCATTCCCGGCATGCATGTGAACGGCATGGCGTTCACTATCCCGGAGGCGCCCTTGCGGATATAGTCGATCCCCTTGCCGATCGTCAGGATCGCCTCCCCCCCGAAGGAGTGGTGCATATACGGGGCGCTGAGGGAGAGCAACTCCTCTATCCCCGTCTCGTGCAGGTTGAGGAGCGCGCCTTCGAAGATCTCCAGCATTCGCGCCTCGTCGCGCAGCTGCACCTTCTCCTTGATGTATCCCTTCACGAAGTCGGCGTACCTGCCCGCGGAGATGCTGTTCTCCAGGTAGCGGTTCGTGACGTAGAAGACCCACTCGGTGACCGGGGCGACCCACGCCTCCCCTCCGAAGCGCTCTATCATGGCGACGAGAGCGTTGTTGCGGAAGCGGTTGCTCCTGACGTAGATCTCCCCCACCACGCCGATAACCGGCTTCCTCCCGGCGCCGCGGTCGATACGTAGGGAGGCGAAGATGCGGCGGACCTCCTTGAGACGGCTGAAGATCCGGTCGCCCCCCTCCTCGATTCCCTTGACCACGAGGCGGAGCGACTCCTCGAACGCGCGGTCCGCGTCGCCCGGGACGACCTCGTACGGGCGGTGTTCCCGCAAAAGCTTCTCCAGTATGTCCACCGCAAGGAGGCCGCGCCAGGCGAGGCGCCTGAACTCGTTCCCCCGCACGCCGATCGGGGAGGCGTACGAGTTGCTCGACTCGGGGGCGACGATCGGGACGTCCTTCAGGCCGAGATCGTCCAGGATCATCCGGTGCATCTGGACATATTGCCCGAACCGGCACGGGCCGGTGGCGGTCGGCATAAAGAAGGCGGCGGTCCGGTGGTCAAAGCCCGGCTCGAAGAGCTTCTTGAGCATGTCGCCGGTGGTGGTGATGAACGGGAGGCACTCCCTCCCCGAGGCGAACTGCCTGCCTATCTCGATCGTCCGCTCGTCCGACTCCGGCAGGGCCTCGGACGGGTAGCCGAGCGCCCGGACGGCCGCGGCGAAGGCGTGGGCGTGCAGGGACATGAGCGGGATGTAGAGCGTCCTACGCGTCTTCGACGGGACGTGGCGGAACTTCCAGTCGCGGGCGGGGGGCGCCCCGCGGTGGTTGGCGAGGCTGTCGAGGAACGCCTCGCACCGGGTGATGATCCCGGCGTCGGCGCTGTGCTCGTCGATCTCAATCTGGAGGTACGGCTTCCCCTCCATCTTGCTCCGGAAAAAGTGCTCGATGAACGAATCCGGCCCGCACTTGAAATTCGAGAGGTAGACCGCGAAGAGGCGGGGGTCGTTCCTGACGATATGCGCCGATGCGACAAGGCGCTGCCCGTACCTCCAGAACATGTTCGGAAACTGGTCGTAGATGTCCACGGCGTCCGCGTCGAGGAACTCCTGCGGTATCGGCGTCGCCCCCAGGTTCCTGAGCTTCCTGGGGAGGTTGAGGTTCACCCCGGCGTCGTAGTTGTTGTACGGCCTGCCCATGACCACAACCGCCCGGTCGGATGGGCCGAGGGCGTCGAGGGCCTTCCGCCCCAGCGCCCGCATCTCCCGCCAGAAGCGGGCCTGCGCCTCCTCGGCCGCCGCGAGCGCCTCGCGCACCCTCCCGGGCGCCACCCCCATCCCCCGCGCCATCGACCGGAGCGACCGCTCGACGGCCTCCCTCCCCCGCAGGTAGAGGAGCGGGGGTTCGAGGATTTTCACCCCCGCCCGGTCCATGTCGAGCGACGACCGCAGTATGTACGGGATCGCCTGGACGAGCGGGCAGCAGTAGGACTGGACGGCTCGCGCGCTGGACCTGGCCATGCTGATCACGCTCGGGAGGAAGAGGTAATCCGGCTTCTCATCGAGGAGGCTCATGGCGTGCCCGTGCGCGATCTTGACGGGGAAACATGTCTCCGTGGCGACCTTCTCCACGGAGGAGTGGATGATGGAGGGGTTTGTGCACTCCGACAGCACCACCTCGTAGCCGAGCGTCCTGAAGAACTCGCGCCAGTACGGGAAGAAGTCGTAGAGGTGCAGAATGCGGGGGATCGCGACCCGGCCGAGCGGCGGGGAATGTGGCGGGTAGCGCCGGACCGCATCGAGATCCCCCTGCGTCTCCGCCCCGCCCGCGGCGAGAAGCAGCCTCTCCCGGGCGGCGAAATAGTCCGGGATCCCGCGCGCCTTCCTGCCGTCGTCTCTTTCGTACCGCTCGCAGCGCGCCCCGTAGAAGAGCGGGCGCTCGCCGCCGAAACTGACCCTCCGGATCTCGCAGAGGTTGTCGCACCCCTTGCAGGTGAACGACGTGGAGTCGCAGGCCCTTGCGGAGAGGTCGAAGCCGTGGAACCTCCGCCCGCCCTCCCCCCGCGTCTCCCGCATCGCGAGAAGCGCCGCGCCTATCGCGCCGGTGACATCGTGGTGAGGGGGGACGATGATCCTCTTTCCCGTCACCTTTTCGAACGCCGCGACCACGCCGCGGTTCCACGCGACCCCGCCCTGGAAGAAGATAACGTCCCCGATCCGCCTGTCCCCGACGACCTTGTTGAGGTAGTTGTGAACGATGGAGTAGGCCAGCCCGGCCACGAGGTTTCTCTTGCTCATCCCCTTCTGCTGGTGCGCCACGAGGTCGGACTCCATGAAGACGGTGCACCGGTCCCCGAAACGCCCCGGGTTTTCCGCCTCGAGGGCGAGCCGCCCGAACTCCTCCTCGATGCTGATGCCGAGCTTCTCGGCCTGCTCCTCCAGGAAAGATCCCGTGCCCGCCGCGCAAACCTTGTTCATCTCGAAGTCCACTACGGCGCCGTGGCTAAGGCTGATGTATTTGGAATCCTGGCCGCCGATCTCGAAGATGGTGTCCACTTCCGGATTGATCCTGAGCGCCGCGACCGCCTGGGCGGTGATCTCGTTGCGGACCACGTCCGCGCCGATATAATCCCCAGTGAGGTAGCGCCCCGACCCGGTCGTCCCGACCCCGCAGACGCGGACCTTGCCGCCGACCTCCCCCCCGACCTCCGCCAGCCCCTGCCTCACCGCCTCGAGCGGGCGCCCGGCGGTGGGGAGATAGCGCCGGGCGAGGACGGCCCCGTCGCGGTCGATCACCACGACGTTTGTCGAGAGCGATCCGATGTCCACCCCGACATACGCCTCCACCGGCACCGGCCCGGACGCCGGCACGCCCTTCACATCCACCCGCCGCGCCTCGGACGCCGTCCCGGCGGAGAGCGGATCGCAGCCGCGGCCCTCCCCGCGCGAGGACGAGAAGTAGCGGGCGACAGCCCCGGGCCCCTTGAACCTGCCGGCGTTGGAGAAGCCGTGCTCGGCCGCGTAGAGGGCGGCGCCGATGGCGCCCATGACCGCGTGCTTGGGGGGGACGATCAGCCCCCCCGGGGGGAGCCCCAGCACGTCCTCGAAGGCGCGGACGACCCCCGCGTTGGCGGCCACCCCGCCCTGGAATACGATCGGGGGGGTAAACACCCTCCCCCTTCCGACATTGCTCTTGAAGGTGCGCGCGACCGCCCAGCAGAGCCCGGCTACGATATCGTAATCCGGGGTCCCGATCTGCTGCAGGTGGATCATGTCCGACTTGGCGAAGACCGAGCAGCGGCCGGCTATGCGCGGCGGGTGGGCGGAGCGGAGCGCGTGCTCGGCGAACTCCTTTTCGATCGAGAGGCCCATCCGGCTCGCCTGCTGGTCGAGGAAAGAACCGGTGCCCGCCGCGCAGACGGTGTTCATCGAGAAATCCTCGATGATCCCCCGGCCGGAGGA
The DNA here is from genome assembly GCA_937858775.1 of uncultured bacterium. Classification (GTDB taxonomy): domain Bacteria; phylum Auribacterota; class Tritonobacteria; order UBA1439; family UBA1439; genus UBA1439. The sequence goes on from CALLYX010000478.1 coordinate 5,648, forward strand.
GGGATCGTCCCGGACTAGGATCATCTTCGAGTCCTCCCCCCCCATCTCGATGATCGTCCGGGCACCGGGGCAGAGCCGCGCGGCGGCGCGCGCCTGCGCGATGATCTCGTTCACGAAGTCGGCGCCTATTATGCCGCCGGCGAGCGGCCCGCCGGAGCCGGTCACGGCGAAGGCCCGGATCCGCCCGGGCGGATACCCCCGGAGGATCTCGCCCAGCATCTCCTCCATCGCCGCGAGCGGATGGC
>CALLYX010000479.1 GCA_937858775.1 uncultured bacterium
CGGTTTGGCTTGCCGAAGAGGCTGCATCCAGTCGCCCTATGCTCGTGGCTCAAATCAACCAAGCCAAAGCGCAGTGGATGAGTCCACTCGTTGGTGTTACCCACCCACATCTAGCCCCGATCATCCGAATCGTTGCCCCTGTGGTTCGCGCGGAACTCCCTCTTGCCGAAGACGAAACCGCACCGGAGGCCGTGGCCATCGCGGAACTGATTGCCGCACGCACCTTGACCCAGGCCATTGCCCATGGCCCTCTGCCCGTTCATCAAAGTGTTCGTTGTACCGCCTATGTGGCGGCTGCTGTCGATGCATTACATCGACGCGGCGCGGCGCACGGGCGTCCGCCGGGCCCGTCGCGCTCTTCCTATGCGCCTACGCCGCCGGGATCGCCCCGTGGCTGGCGCGAAACCATCACGTATACGGGAAGGCGGAGCTGACCCATCTCGGGGTGGTGGATGTGTATCTTTACAAGGCGGGCGGCGCGCTGGCCGTGGCGAAGGGGAGGGGGATCGAGGAAGTGAAGGCCGATCTCGAGAGGAAGGCACTCGATGATTGGGGGATCGTCAATATAAACGAGGATCCCCGGGGCCGCGAGATGATCCCGTTCGCGATGAGCACGATCGCACGCCACCCGCTTGCGTTCAGCGTCAGCACGCTGGCCGGGGTCGCCGGCAACGCGCTCATGCCCGAAAAGGGGGCGCTATATCGCCTGATGGGGGCGAGCGCCCCGCGCCTGGGGCTGCTCTGGGGGGGACGGGCCGGCGGGGCGGCCGGATCGGCCGGGGGAGGGGCCTTCGGGCTCGCTGGGATGGCGTTCATCGCCTTCCAGGCCGCGCTTCTGTGCGGGGTGTACGCGCTCATCGCGTGGGGGTTCGCGGCGCGGCGCATCCGCGCCGGCGATTTCATACTGCTGATCTCGACGCTCATGGTCGCATACTACTACCTCGCCCCGGCGGGACCGGAGGCCACGGCGAGGTTCAGGGTTCCGGCCGTTCCGTATCTCTGCATCCTGGCCGCCGCCTGCGTCGGGCGGCGCGCGCAGGGCGGTGAGTGAAGGGGGCGCCGCCATGCCGGATATAGAAAAGATGATAAGGGCGGCCCGCGGGAAGATCAGGGCTGACCTGGTCCTCAGGAACGGCCGCGTCGTCAACGTCTACTCTGGGGAGTGCCGCAGGACGGACGTCGCCGTCGTCGGGGACAGGATCGTCGGGCTGGGGCGCTACCGCGGGAACCGGGAGTACGACCTCTCGGGGAAGATCGTCGCCCCCGGCTTCATGGATTCGCACCTCCATCTCGAGAGCACGATGGTGACGGTGCCCGAGTTCGCACGGGTCGTGGTGCCGCTCGGCACCACGACGGTGATCGCGGATCCGCACGAGATCGCCAACGTCATGGGGCTCGACGGGATCAACTACATGCTGAAATCCAGCAAGTACAACCCCCTCAATGTGTTCGTCATGGTGCCCTCCTGCGTGCCCTCCTCCCCGCTGGAGACGCCGGGGGCGGAGCTCAGGGCGACCGACATCCTATTCTTCCTCAACCAGGAATGGGTGCTCGGGCTCGCGGAGATGATGGACTATCCCGGCCTCATCGCCGGCGACCCGGCGATACTCGACAAGATCAAGATCGCCGGGGGGAGGGTGGTGGACGGGCACGCCCCAGGCCTCTCCGGGAAGGACCTGTGCGCCTACGCGGCAGCCGGGATATCCTCGGACCACGAGTGTACGAGCAGGGGGGAGGCGATGGAGAAGCTCCGCTTCGGCCTCACCGTCATGATCAGGGAGGGGGGGATCGCGCGCAACATGGAGGCCCTCCTGCCTATGGTGACGCCGGAGACAGCCCACCGTTGCACATTCTGCACGGACGACCGTCATCCCCATGTCCTGGCGGAGGAGGGGCACATGGACGGCGTCATCCGCAAGGCGGCCGGCCTCGGCCTGGATCCCGTGACGGCGATTCGGATGTGCACCCTAAACACCGCGCGCCACTACGGGCTTGGCGACCTGGGCGCCATCGCCCCGGGGAAGATCGCCGACATCGCGGTGATCGACAACTTCAAGGATTTCACCGTCGAGATGGTCTTCAAGAACGGCCGCCTCGTCGCGCGCGACGGGGTCCTGCTCCCCGCGGCGGCTGAAGCCCTGCGCCCGGCGGAGCCGCTGCGCGGCTCCATCAATATCCAATGGCTCAAGCGCGACCATTTCGAGATTCCCGCCTCGGGCGGCCGCTGCCGCGTCATCACCCTCGTCCCGGGCCAGTTGATAACCCGCGTGGCGCTGGCCAAGCCGCCGATCGCGGGGGGGGTGGTGGCGGCGGACACGCGCAGGGACATACTGAAGATGGCCGTCGTCGAGCGGCACCACGCCTCGGCGAACATCGGGAAGGGATTGGTGCGCGGCTTCGGCCTGAAGCGGGGCGCAATAGCGTCGTCTGTGGCCCACGACGCGCACAACATCATAGCGGTCGGCACGAACGACGGGGATATCATGGAGGCGGTGATCAAGATACGCAAGCTCCAGGGGGGGTTCACGGCGGTGGTGGACGGAAAATTGGCCGGCTCCGTGGCGCTTCCGATCGCAGGCCTCATGTCGGAGAAGCCTCTCTCCGAGGTCAGGGATGATCTGAAGAGGCTTATCGAGGTCGCCAGGGGGATGGGATGTCGTTTGGACGATCCGTTCATGACCCTCTCCTTCCTCTCCCTTTCGGTCATCCCCGAGATCAAACTCACCGACAAGGGACTCGTCGACGTGGCCGCGCAGAAGATAATTCCCCTCTTCGCCTGAACCGGGGAATGGAGGGAGGCGCATTCGATGGGAAGACATTGTCCGCCGATCCTTGACGCCGCGTATCGCGCGCGCGGCACCGCGCGCCTGTGGCTGCACGTGGCGACGTGCGTGCCGCTGCTCACGATCGTCTACTACGGCTTCGACGGCATGCAGCTCATCGTCACGATGACCGCCGGCACGATGTTCGCGATCTGGCTAGGTGAGCTGATCACCGAGCAGGGCATTGGCAACGGTATCTCGATCATCATCTTCGCCGGCATCGTCGCCGGCATGCCGTCGAGCCTGTACCAGTTGCTCCAGACGCACTTCGTGTTCAACCTGGTGGCGTTCGTC
>CALLYX010000480.1 GCA_937858775.1 uncultured bacterium
GCCGAACACCGGCTTACCGTAGGTCAACGCATCGAACTGCGACTGGTGGCAGGGGCACAGAATGCGGTAGGTCTGCTGCTCGAACAGCGACGACGGGCAGCCCAGGTGCGAGCAGATCTTGGTGTAGGCGAAGAAATCACCGAAGTTGAAGCTCTCCTGGCCCTTGCGCTTGACCACCTTGCCCATGTCGGCGGGCCGGATGCGGATCAGCATCACCGGGTTGCGGACGCCCATCATGATCTCGTTGAGCTTCTCGTGCGACTCTTCGGTGGTGCCGTCGCCGTCGAACTCCCGCCACGGGAAGACGGGGGTCGGTGCCCCGGGGTCCACCAAGACGTCGGCGGAGCGCTGGGAGCGGGCGAGCACCACGGCCGTCGAGGGATAGGCCTGGATGAACCGGGGACGGAACCGGCGGATCCGGTCGATGTAGGCGGGCAGGGTCTCCTCGGTCATGTGGTGGGACGACATGACCAGCCACCGGCCGAAGAGCGCCTTCTTCCAGTAAACGTCGTCTCTCGCGGAACCGACGATGTAGCCGCGGAGGACGACGCAACGGTCGGTGAACCGGTAGCCGACGCGGTCCCACTGGGTCTTCATGAACGCCCACTCCTTTGCCCGGGAGGCGCCCCGCTCGTAGTAGAACCCGACGGGGATGCCGGTGGAGCCGCCGGTGGTGACGTACTCGAACGCCGACCCAGGATAATTCCGGGCTTTTAAGTCGGCAAGGTTCTCCTGGAGGTCTTCCCGGGTCAGGATAGGAAGGAGGGCGAGGTCGCCGGGGGTCCGGATGTCGGCGGGCACAAGATCCCGCTCATCAAAGACCCGACGGTAGTAGGGGACGTTCTCGTAGGCGTGGTCGAGCAGCCGCGAGAGCGCCTCTTCCCACGTGATCACCGGCAGATTCCCCGTGACATCGCCCGCCAGGGGCGCCGGCCCCATCTCGGGCCTTCCCAGCACCGCTGCCAGCCGCCGCCCCGTAGCTCCTGCCCAGCCCACCGGAGGAGGCGTAGGCATAGAGCACGCCGTCGTACGACCCGACATGGACCGTGTCATCGGGGCCGAGGGAGGGGGACGAATAGACGGCATATTCGGTCCGATAGCTCCAGGCGATGACGCCGGAAGACGGGCCGCCGACGGGGCCCCGTCCGAGGCGCCTCGCGCCCCCCCGGAACATGGGCCACGCGCTCGTCGCCGGCTGCCCGCCGCACACCTGCGCCGCCGCGAAGATGAGCGCGGAGACGACCGCAGCGGAACGCCTCATCCGCCCCTCCTCCCGTTGCGTGCAACGCGATTCCGGCCGCCGTCCCACGCGCGGCTTCCATAATGAATAGCACAGTAATTCACACAAGTAAAGGCCCGGCGGCGGCCGTTGACAGGCGTCTCTTTACGTGCTAAATATATCCCGTGGCGGAGGAGGGGAGATGATAGGAAGGGCGGGTGCGCGCGAGCGCGGGCTGACGCTCGTGGAGGTGCTTGTAAGCATCGGGATCGCGGCCATCTGCATCCCGGCGCTCCTTGCCGCCATCATCTTCGGCTTCGGGATCCTCAAACTGAACGCGCACAAGGCCACCGCCCTCGCCCTCGCCCGGAGGAAGATGGAGAATATCATGAATATCCGGTACGACTCCATCTCCACCGCCGCCAACGCCTACCGGGAGACGAACGTCCCGATCGACTCGGCGGGCGCGATCAAGGCCACGATCAACGCAGCGGTGACCAATCCGTCGGGGACATCCAGGAAGAATATCGCCGTCACCGTCCAGTGGGCGGAGCAGGGGCGGAACCACTCCGTGTCGCTGCACACGCTCGTCAGCAAGAACAACATAAAGTGAGGTGCGCGGCCATGAGACCGCAGGGCCGCGGGCGCGGCTTCACCATCACGGAGTTGCTGATGGCTATGACCGCCTCGGTGATAACCGCCGGCGGGATCGCCTCCCTATTCATCGTCTTCTCCAGGGTGTTCCGCGACGGCAGCGCGCAGATGGACATCCAGGCGCGCGCCCGTCACGGCCTCGACCGCATCACCGCCGGCATCTGCGGGGCCGAGAGATTCGCGGTCCAATCCTCGGGAGACCGCCTCGACGTTACCGTGCCTGTCACCAACCTCCGCGGGAATCTCACCGGTTCGGCGACGACCGTCCCCGTCAACTGGACGGGCGCAATGCCCAACTCCGGCGTGGCGCACGTCGGCTCGGAGGCCATATCCTACGGCGCCAAGGACCAGCAGAATCTCCTCTCGTGCGTCCGCGGCTACGGCGGCACATCGGCCTCGTCACACGAGTCGAACAAGATCGTGTACGTCAAGATCTCCTACTACCTCAACGGGCCGTCCGTCTATCTGAACGCGAACGGGAACCCCTCCGCCCCCTCGGACGAGCGCATCATACGCTCCGTCGAGAAGATCCAGGGGACGAACCTATTCCAGATCATCCCCAAGGGAAACACGTACCGATCCGACCGCGTGCTGGTCAACTTCAGATGCTTCGACGACCGCAACAAAAACCACAGGCGAGAGCTGTCCGAACCGGGCCTCGACTTCTCGCTCGAGGCCTTTCCGAGGAACGGCTGACCCATGAACACGCACCCGAGGCAGCGCGGTAGTCTGTTGATGGTCGTGATGGGATTCCTGCTCATCATGACCGCCGTCATCATCGGCTGGCCTTCTCGGAACGCCCCCGGCCGGATCGGCGGATGGCTCGCCGCGGCGATCACCGACAGCATCCAGGCGCACCGCAAGATCGCCCACACGGCGGCGTTCTACCTGGCCGAGGCCGGCGCGGAGCACGCGAAGGAGTACCTCTCCACCCAGGCGAACATCCGCAGCGCGATCATCCGCACGGCGGGCACGATCCCGGCCTCCACGGTGCTCGGCGCGGGCAGCGTCCCCC
>CALLYX010000481.1 GCA_937858775.1 uncultured bacterium
CGGTCGTGGCGGTCACCGGCAGCAACGGTAAGACCACCACCAAGATGATGATCGCGCATGTGCTCGGCGGGCGCTGGAAGGGCCGGGCCTCGATCAAGAGCTACAACAACAATATCGGTGTGCCGCTGACCATCCTGTCCGCCGAGCCGACCGACTCGTTCCTGATCTGCGAGGTCGGGATGAACGCTCCCGGCGAGATCGCCGAACTCGGCGCCATCGTTGAGCCCGATGTGGCCGTCATTACCTCTGTGGCCGAAGCCCATCTCGAGCGAGATCGGCACGACGAACAGGCTCAGGGTCGACAGGCCCACCGGGCCGCCGCCGAATTTATCCATAATGGTGAGCAGATACTGCCTATCCATCACATCCAACCCGATGTGATCCACCTCGAACATATCCAGCGCGGCGCGCGCCGAGTCGCCGTTTATTCTGCCGTCGCCCCGAACCTGCGTATAATCGCGGACGCGCCGAAGAAGACGGTTGGCTATGCGCGGCGTTCCGCGCGACCGGCGGGCTATCTCGGCCGCCCCCGCGGCGTCGATCTCCACGCCGAGAATGCCGGCGCTCCGCGCGACGATCCGTTCGAGATCCGCGTCCGGGTAGTAGTCGAGGCGGATCGACATCCCGAATCTCGATCGGAGGGGGGCGCTGATCAGGCCGCTCCGGGTGGTGGCGCCGAGGAGGGTGAAGCGCGCGAGGTTGAGCCGGACGCTCCTGGCGTTCGGCCCCTGGTCGAGGATGATGTCGAGGGTGAAATCCTCCATGGCGGGATAGAGATACTCCTCGATGACCTTGTTGAGGCGGTGGATCTCGTCGATGAAGAGGATATCCCCGGCCTCGAGGTTGGTGAGCAGCCCCGCGAGGTCCCCTGCCTTCTCGATAACGGGCCCGGATGTCGCCTTGATATTCGCCCCCATCGCCCCGGCGATGAGGTACGCGAGGGTTGTCTTCCCGAGGCCAGGCGGCCCCGAAAAGATGGTGTGCTCGATCGATTCCCCGCGCTCCCTCGCCGCGCGGATGAAGATCTCAAGGCGATCCTTGATCTTTTCCTGCCCGATGAAATCGGCGAACCCCGCTGGGCGCAGGGTGAGGTCTAGCTGCTGGTCTTTCTCCTTCAGCGTCTTTTCGATGAATCGATCGGTCATCTCAATCGTTCCTCGACGCGCGGGCGGGCGCGGGGGCGCGCCGAAAGCGCCCCGCCGGGCTTCATCCCGCCGACTTCAGCGCCTCCCGGATGAGCGCCTCCGCGGCGGCGCCCACCCCGAGGCGGGCGCGGGCCGCGCGGGCCGCCTTCTGCGCCTCAGGCTGCGAATAGCCGAGCGAGACGAGCGCCAGGGCCGCGTCGTTCTCGGCGCGGCCCTCAGCCGGCGCCCCCTCATCCCCCCCCTCGAACTCGAGCGCCGCGATCCTGTCCTTGAGCTCCACGATGAGGCGCTCGGCCTTTTTCCGGCCGATGCCTGGGACAGTGGAGAGGAGCGGCACCCCCCCCTGGAGGACGGCGCTCCGGAAATTGCGCGGGGATATCCCGCTCAGGATCCCGACGGCGATCTTCGGGCCGATCCCCGAGACGCCGATCAGCATGCGGAAGAGGGATCGCTCCTCCGCGGTCATGAAACCGTACAGGGTCGCGCCGTCCTCGCGGAGATGCAGGTGCGTGAGCACCGTGACGCGGCAGCCCACCCTCGGGAGGCGGTCGAAAGTGCTGAGCGGGATGGCGACCTCGTATCCCACGCCGCCGACGTCGATCACGGCTCCGGTCGGATTCGCGG
>CALLYX010000482.1 GCA_937858775.1 uncultured bacterium
CTTCATGGACGAAACGCGCGCGCCGGTCCTCGACCCGGGGGCGAGACGGACCAAGACCGGATACTTCTGGGCGCTTGCCCGCGATGATCGGCCTTGGGGCCGGCGTCCACGGCTTCGACGGTGGCGCCGCCAACCACCTGCTGGTAGCCGACCGGCAATTGGCCAAGATAGGCGGGCGTCACTTCGTCGATGCCGCCCGTGTAGACACGCATGGGCGTGGACATGCGCCAGCGGTAGCCGTGACTCTCCTGCAAGAGATGGCTGAAGCGATCGTCGCCCACGGCGAGCGCGGTCTTGAATTCATCTTGCAGCATGTCCGGCAGGCGGGCGGGGAACTCGGCCGGCTGGAGGCCGAGCGCGATGCGGTGCTCGGGGAGGCGGCGGAGCTCGAGGGGCAGCGCCGCGACTCCGCCGCCCGGGAGCGGGAGATCGAGAAGGAGATCGCGGGGAACGAGGGGCGGGAGAAGTCGATACAGGAGGCCCTCTCCGCCGCCCAGGCGGAGGCGGAGGCAGGCGGGCGGGATCTGGATCGACGACAGGGCGAGGTCGTCGAGGCGAAGATGCGCCTCGCCTCGGCGGGGGCGCGGGAGGAGGCCATCCGCGCGGAATTCGAGCGGCTGACGCGGGAATCCGCCCGTAATGAGGAGGCCGCCTCTGCGCTGAGCGCGCGGCGGGAACGGGAGGCGGCGCGCAGGGAGGAGCTCGCGGCGGAGATAGAGAGTCTCCACCGTTCGATCGAGGCCCTTATCGCCGAACGGGACACGACCGACACCGACGCCCGCGAAAGGGAGGGGCGCAAGAGAGCCCTCTATGAACGGCAGCGCGAACTGGACGAGCTCCTCCGCGAGCAGGTCGCGTCGATGGCCGCCATGAAGGACCGGGTTGCGCAGCTTTCGATCGCCCTCGCCGGGCGGAGGGCCGATAGGGCGCGCGTGATCGAACGGGTGCGCGAGGCGCACAACGAGGACCTTCTCTCGGTGCGTATAGGGCCGGGGGCGGCGGATTGGGAGGCTGCGGCCGCGGAGGCCGAGGATCTCCGCGAGAAGCTGCGCCGCATAGGCCCCGTGAACATGGTGGCGATAGAGGAGCACGACGAGCTCGCCGGGAGGCTGAACTTCCTCACCGCGCAGGAGTCGGACCTCCTCTCCGCCAAGGAGTCGCTGGTCAAGGCGATCGCCAGGATCAACGCGGAGACCACCCGGATGTTCTCGCGGACGTTCGAGACGATACGCGGCAATTTCAAGGAGATCCACCGGGAACTCTTCGGCGGCGGAAGCGCCGACCTTGTGCTCGATGAGGGGGTGGACATCCTCGAGGCCGGGATCAATATCGTCGCGCGGCCCCCGGGGAAGAAACTCCAGTCCATCTCCCTGCTGTCCGGCGGGGAGAGGGCGCTGACGGCCGTGGCGCTCCTCTTCGCGATCTTCAAAGTGAGGCCGAGCCCGTTTTGCGTCCTCGACGAGATCGACGCGTCGCTCGACGAGTCCAACATAAACCGCTTTCTCGGGATGCTGGGGCAATTCCTCGGGAGCACCCAGTTCATCATCGTCACGCACAACAAGCGGACCATCAGCATGGCCGACGTCATGTACGGCATCACGATGGAGGAGTCGGGGGTCTCAAAGGTCGTCTCGGTCAGGTTCGGCAAAGGGCACCGCAAGACGGGCGAACGCGGCGGCCCCCAGCGGGCGGCGAGGGCGGCCGCCCCGGATGCCGCGGGCGGTTGACGGGGCGCGCATGAATCTCTCGATGGTCGATCGGATCGTGGCGTACGAGAAGGGGAAGCGCCTAGAGGCGGTCAAGGGCCGCGCGCG
>CALLYX010000483.1 GCA_937858775.1 uncultured bacterium
CCCCCACGCCGAGGCCGGGGTTCGCCCGGGCCGCCTCGACCGCCTCGGCGTAGGCGGCCCCGTTGACCATCAGGGTGGCGCTGGTGAGGACCCCCTCCCTGAATCCCCTGACGACCGCCAGGTTGACGCTTCCCGCGAGGCCGAAATCGTCGGCGTTGATGATGAGCCGTTTCATGCGCATGCGGGACGTCCGCCCCCAGCGGTGGCCGATTGCCGTTTACATCCGCGATGGGCGTCATTATACTAGGTCACCATGCGAGCGGGAAGCGGAAGGGCCGTAAATAGCGCGTGCGCGCTCGTGCGGGGGGCGTGCTGCGCCCTCCTCGCCGGCCTGGTCCTTATCTTCCTCTGGGTCTCAGGGAGCCGGCTCTTCTACCCGTACGCCGTCGAGTGGATGGAGGAGGTCGTCTTCGCAGACAGCGTCAGGATCGCCTCCGGACTGCCGCTCTACCCGGACCCCGAATCCGGCTTCGCCGCGGGGGTGTACAACCCCCTCTACCAGTATGCCGTCGCCGTCCTCGTCAAGCCCTTCGGCCCCATGATAGGCCTCGCGCGGGCCCTCTCACTGGCCTCGATACTGGCGGCGGCGCTTCTGGTCTACTCCATTATACGGCGCGAGACGGGCGACCGATCGGCTGGGTTCGTCGGCGCGTCCTTACTCATCGCCTCCTTCCCGGTCGTCGGGTACTGGTACGATCTCGCCAGGATCGACTCGTTATGGATTTGCACCATGCTCGCCGGAGCGTACTTCGTGCGGCGGCGGCCTCTCACCGCGGCCCGTGTGGGCGCGTCCGCGGCATGTTTCGTCCTGTCGTTCTTTACGAAGCAGATCACCGTCTATGCGATAGCGATCGCGTTCCTGTACCTTTGCGCGGTGAACCGGAGACACGCCCTGGCGTTCGTGGCGTTGGTGGGCGCGTTCATCGCGGCCGGCATCCTTCTGCTGCAGTGGGTGTCGGATGGGTGGTACTGGTACTACGTCTTCACCCTTCCGCGCGGTTTCCTGGGCAAGGACGGATGGAAGTACAACTTCTTCTACTACACGGGCTCGGACATCCACATGGGGCTGTTCTACCTCGTGCGGTACTACCCGGTTTTCATCGCCGTCGCCCTGTTTCCCCTCGCCCGTCGGCTCTCCGGGGCGCGGGGCGTCTGCGTCCCCGGCTTCTGGTGGGCCCTGTTCGCGGTCTTCGTCGTCGCCGACGGGGTGAACTACGCGAAGTCGAACGCGTGGCACAACAGTTTCTACCCCACGGTCGCCTTCACCAGCGTGCTCGCGGGTCTCGTTTGGGGGAGGTTGAACGGCGCCGACGGCGGGCGTCCCGCCATCGCTCTGCTGTTCTGCATTTGCCTCTTCTGCCAGCTTGTCATGCTTACATACGATCCCGCCGACCATATACCCAGGCCGGAGGACCGCGCCGCGGGGGACAGATTCATCCACTTCGTCTCCCGGCTGGACGGCGACGTGTGGCTCCCGCACCACCCCTACTACTCTTACATCGCGGGCAAGGGATTTCCCTACACCGCGGAGGCTTCGTACCTGTCCTACAGACTCCTGGGGAGGTTGTACAACCGCTTCATCGCCGCGGTGAGCAGGCGGGAATACGAATACATCATCATCGACACGGAACCAGGCGGGGTCTTCTGGAACAGCATTCCCCCCCTCACGGCAGAGTTGAACGAGAACTATGCCGTCAAGTGCAGGTACGACTTCGGACCCGCGGTATTCCGGAAGGCCCCCGATCACCGCCAGGATTGGGACCTGCCGGGGAAGCGGGGGGTGTTCATGCCGGTGGAGGGGACACAGGCGCGCCCGTACGTGGTCATGGCGCCGAGGCGCCCTGCGGGCGGCGCGCCCGGTCGGTCCGGACACGGCGGCTGATCCGCACGCGCTGCAGGAGCGGAGTCCCGATGGATCTGAAAGAGGCGATAGAGAAGCGCCGGAGCGTCCGCGCGTATTCCGACCGCGCGGTCGGGGCGGGGGAGATCGAGGAGATCATCTCCGCGGGCCTCCGCGCGCCGTCCGCGTGCGACAGGCGGGCGTGGCGGTTCATCGTCGTTGACCGCGAGGAGCTGAAGCAGAGGATCTTCGACGAGGGGGGGACGCGTTTCATCAAGGATTCGCCGGTGGGGATCATCGTCCTCTACGACAACCGCACCGACGATCTGGAGTATTGCGACCATATCCAGAGCGGGGCCGCGGCGATACAGAACATGCTCCTGGCCGCCACCGCGCTGGGGATCGGCTCCTGCTGGGTGTGCCACCTGCCGTACAAGAAGACCATGAGGGCGCTCTTCGCTATCCCGCGCTGGTACGAGCCGATCGCCTACGTCGCCCTGGGCTACCCCGCCGCGCCCGCCGGCCCGCGTACCCCCCGGGAGCGGGGGCCGCGGGACGTCACGGCGTGGAACAGGTTCGATTTCGAGGAGGGCGCGCCCCCCTCCGCGGTCCGGCTGAAGGCGCGGAGAGCGGCCAAGGACATCTACTTCCGCCTTCCCCTTTCGCTGAAGAAGCTGCTGCGCTCCTTCGCGGAGAGGTTCGTCGTGAAGTTCAAGGAATAGCCCTCCGGCGGGGGGGCGACCGCGCCGCCGCGCGTGTCGAAAGAGGGCAGCGCCGTGTCGAGAGAGATCTACTATCACGCCATCGCGGCCGAGATCCCGAGGCTCCTGGGGCTGTTGGACAGGAACGCCGCCTCGGCCAGCTACGGCTGTTTCGACCGGCACTACTGGAACGCCCTCGACACCGATTTCCCCTGCGCGCGGTGCCAGGAAGCGGTGCTCACGCTGGCGCTGCTCTACGCGTTGAAGAGGGATGACAACCCCTACTGCGGGAACGGGAACATCCTTGCGTGGATCGACGCCTCGCTCGACTTCTGGTGCCGCATCCAGGAGAGGGGAGGGGGGTTCAGCGAGATGTACCCCCATGAGAACGCCATCGTGGCAACCGCGTTCTCTTCCTACGCGGTCTCGGAGTCCCTGCTCGTCCTGGGGGCTGGGGCGGTCGGGCGGCGGGCGCGTATCATCGGGGCCCTGTGCAGGGCGGGCGACTGGCTCATGCCCAGGGTCGATAGGGTCGTCGTGAACCAGACCGCCGGGGCGGCGATCGCCCTCCACAACATCTACGCGCTGACCGGGGAGGAGCGCTACCGCGCCGCGGCCCGGGACAAGATCGCCGCCATCGGGCGGGCCCAGGACGAAGAGGGCTGGCTTCCGGAGGACGGCGGCGCGGACATCGGCTATCTCTCCCTCGCCATCGACTACCTGGCGAAATACTACGACAAATCAAGGGACGGGAGGGCCCTGGCGATCCTCACGAGGGCCGTCTCGTTCATCGCCCCGTTCATCGATGCGCGCGCCCCCCTCGGCGGGAGCTGCGGCAGCCGCAGCACCGAATACCTCATCCCGTCGGGCTTCGAGATCCTCTCCCCGTACTGCCCGAAGGCCCGGGCCGCGGCGCGCGCGGTGCGCGCGGCGATGCGGGCCGGTAGCACGGTGCTCCCGTCGTCCCTCGACGACCGCTACCTCGCCTACCTGGGATACACGTATCTCCAGGCGTACCTCCATGCAACCGAGGGGGGTGAGGAGCAGCCCCACGGCGCCACTGAGGGCACGGTCCGTTACCCCCGCGCCGGAGTCACCATCATCAGGAACCGGGACGTCCATTTCGCGCACAACGCGCGCAAGGGGGGGACCTTCAAGGCAGTCTTCCCGAACGGCAGGGTCGTCGATGACTGGGGGATTGTCGCCATTTCCGCCGACGGGACCGCCTATTTCTCGGCATGGATGAACCCTCCCGTCTCCTGCGGGGACCCCGGGGGCGGGGATGCGCTGGCGAGCACCGTTCCCTTCCGCCGCGTGACGCAGCGCTTCCCGCGGCCGGAGACGTACGCGCTCTTCCGGCTGTTCCTTTCCACCCTGGGGAGAAGCGAGTCCGTCAGCGGGCGGTTCCGGGCGTTTCTGCGGAAGAGGCTGATGAGCCGCGACGAACCCCGCTCCCCCTTCCATCTAGAGCGGCGCATCAGCTTCAGGCGGGAGGGGATGACGGTCTTCGACCGCATCTCGGGAACGCGGGGTATCGGGAGGATCATCGTCGGCGCGAAGGCGACGTTCCTCTACGTGCTTTCTGCGCACTACCACCTCTCCCCCGATCTGGACAGGCCGGTCTTCTCCTTTGATATCGGGGGGGGGCGGGGGGGGGACGACGGCCTTCGACGAAGAGGGGAACTATGGACAGGAAGATCTCGATCGTGGTACCCGCGTTCAACGAGGAGAAGAGCATCCCCGTGCTTCACGGGCGGATAACAAAGGCCATGGAGGGGCTCTCCTACGAGGTCATCTTCGTGGACGACGGGAGCTCCGACGGCACCGCCGAGGTGCTCAAGGGGATCGCAGGCAGGGACCGGAGGGTGAAGGGGATCAGGCTGCGGAAGAACTGCGGCAAGGCCACGGCCTATTCCGCGGGTTTCGGGTACGCCTCCGGGGAGGTTGTCGTGACCATGGACGCAGACCTTCAGGACGACCCCGCCGAGATCCACCGCTTCCTCGAAAAGCTGGACGAGGGGTACGACCTCGTCAACGGCTGGAAATACAAGGGAAAGGGGAGCCCGGTAAGGGCGTTCGCCTCGACGGTGTTCAACAGGGTCACGGCGCGGCTCACCGGCATAGCGCTGCACGACTTCAACTGCCCGTTCAAGGCGTACCGGCGGGAGGTGGTCGGGGAGTTAGTGCTGTACGGAGACCTGTTTCGCTTCATTCCGGTGCTGGTCTCCGACCGGGGGTACCGGATAGGCGAGGTGACGATCGAGAACTACCCGCGGGAGCACGGGCGCTCGCGGTACGGCGTGGCACGCTACATCCGCACGCTCTTCGACCTCGTCACGGTGCTCTTCCTGACGAGGTTCAAGAAGAGCCCCCTCTACTTCTTCGGGAGCATAGGGCTGGCGATGGCCCTCCTGGGCTTTCTCATCGACCTGTACCTCACCTACCAGAAGGCGTTCCACGGCATGCTGCTTTCCCAGCAGCCGCTCCTGCTGCTCGGCATACTGCTCATCGTCCTCGGCGTCCAGTTCACCTCCATAGGACTCATCACGGAGATGATCGTGAGCATCTCGCATGAAGGAGGCCGCGTGCGTTCCCTGATACGGGAGGTCATCGGGGGGGAGAGGGGCGACGTTGGATAAGGCGTATGCGTCGCTCGTGGGGCTCTACCGGGGGGAGAGGTTCCTCGCCCGCTTCCACATCCGCGTGCGATACCGGCGCGCCCTTCTCGGGGAACTGCTCCGCCACGTCCCCGAATCCGGCTCCTTCCTGGATATCGGGTGCGGGCACGGGGTCTTCGCGAACCTGCTCGCGCTGACCTCGGCGGGAAGGGATGTCACCGGTATGGACATCTCGGAGGAGAAGATCGCCGTCGCGAGGAGGACGGTCGGCGACCGGGGGAACGTCCGCTTCCTCGTCGCCGATGCGGCGGCGTTCGTCCCAGCGGAGAAGCCGGACGTCGCCACGATCCTCGATGCGCTCTATCTGATCCCTTTCGATCCCCAGCAGCGATTGATCGAAGCCCTCTTCGGGAGTCTGAAGGAGGGCGGACTCTTGATGATCAACGAGGTGTGCCGCGACAGGTCGTGGCGGTTCCGCAAGTCAGTCCTCCAGGAGACCGTTTCGGTCAGGCTCCTCGGCATCACGTCGGGGAAGGGCTTCTATTACCGCTCGGTGCAGGAGTGGACCGCGCTCCTGGAGGGAACGGGTTTTTCCGTCCGGGCGATCCCCCGGCGGACGCCCAACCCCACGCACCTGTTCCTCTGCCGGAAAGGGGAGGGCGGTCGATGAACGGGATCCATGCGGACGCCGCGCGCGGCCCCCGGTGGCGCGTCTTCCTCCTTATCTGCGTCGTGGGGGCGATCATCTACTCGCCCATCATGAACGCCGATTTCAGCTGCGACGACATCTGTTTCATCGCGTGGGCCAAGTACGCCGGGCCCCTCGACTACCTCCGCAGGTTCACCCCCGCCGAGGGGGAGATGATGTACCGCCCCCTGTACCCGGCGATATGGGCGCTAAGCTACCGGCTGTGGGGCGGGCACGCCTCGCTGCTCCACATCCAGCTCGTCGCCGTCCACATCCTCATCGCCTGGCTGCTGTTCCTCATCGCCCTCCGGCTGGGCCGCAACGGGCCGTTCGCCGCTGCGGCCGCTCTGCTCTTCGTCTCCTCCCCCCTCTCCGTGGAGACGGTGGCATGGCTAAACGGCGTAGACGACGAGCACTGCCTCCTGCTCTATCTCTGCGCGCTCCTGAGCTTCATCAAGATCGACGACCGCCCGTCCGCGCGCCGCGGCATGCTCGCCCTTTCCCTCGTCCTCGGCGCGTTGGCCCTTCTCGTCAGGGAGAGCGCCCTCTCGCTCCCGGTGACGGTGCTCCTCTGCGACATCCTCGTGATCCGTCCCGGGAAGGGGACGGGCGTCGTCCCGTATCTCCGGGAGAGATGGCGGCTGTACGGGGTGCACTTCCTCCTGGTCTTCTCCTTCTTCGCCGCGCGCTGCTGGATGCTCGGGGGGATGAGGGGGTACGGGGCGGGCGGTGTCACGTATGTGCCCCCGATGCTTGAGATCGCGATGGATGCATTCCTGCGGCTGCCGGCCATGATGATCCTGCCGCTGAAATCGAGCACGATCCACCTGCTCTTACCGGCCTATGCGGCGCGCCTCCTTGCCGAACCGTACGCCGTCATCGCCGCCTTCGTGCTGTTCTGCTGCATCGTCGTCTCCCTGAAGAGGGTGCAGTGGCGGCTCGTGGCGCTCGGCCTTGGGTGGTGCGCCACGGACATCCTCCTGCACTGGCAGGTGCTGCATTCCATCGGGCTGGCCGCGGGGAACCTGGAGTTCTCTCACTACCTGTATCAGCCCTCCGTCGGCTTCTACCTGGCGGTGAGCGCCCTATTTCTCTCCGGGCAGGAGGGGTGGAGAAGGGGGCTGTCGACGGGGATCGTGGCCGCCCTGGTCGTCGCCTACAGCCTCGTCTCCCTCCCATACAGCGCCCTATACCGCCGTTCCTTCCATGTCGCCCAGACCATCCTCCGGCAGTTCAAGGAGATGAGGTTGCCGCTGCCGCAGGGAAGCCGTGTCTTCATGATGGACGTCCCCACGCACATCGAGGGGGCACCGGTCTGGTGGGGCCCGACCAGCATTACGGTCTGGTGCGACCCGGGGCCGTCCATGGGCCCCGTGCTCGAGCGGGGGCTGTGGCATTACTCGGTCGAGCCGGCCGTGAGACGGATGTATCCGTACAGGATATTCCTGCTCAATCGCGACGTGCGGCTGGAGGAGCGAAGAAATGAATACGAGGCGCCCCCGCGCTTCTCGCTCGACTACCTGCGCGCCCTGAAACCCGGCGAGACCGACTTCTTCCTCCGGTGGCTTCCGCGGGAGGAGCGCCTGGAGGACATCACGGCGCTGGTGCGGGGGAAGGCGTCGAAGACGCCGCCGCCGAGGCCCGTCTCGTGGACGGCCGGGGAGATCGCGCGGGGGGGGCAATGGGCGCCGTTCGGCGACGCGCGCATTGAGACGGCCGAGGGCCGGAACGCGGTCCGCCTATCCGTGGGCCCGCACGGAGGGGGGCTGCGTCTCGATGGGGCGCCGTTCCCCCCCGACGAGCGCGCGAACATCGAAATGGAGGCGGCGCTCCTCTCGCCCGAGAGGGCGGAGGCGGCGCTCGAGTACCGGACGGAGGAGGAGGACCGATACGACGCCGACAAGCGTGCGGCGTTCGTCCTCAAGGCCGCGCCGGGCTTCGCCTTCGTGCGCGTCCCGCTCACGCGGCGGATCTACGATCTCATCGACGGAAAGATAGCCGGATGCAGGATCGTCTTCCCCGCGGGGCATCCCGCCGAACTCGAGATCAGGTCCATCCGGCTTCGCTGATCAGAAGCTGTCGCGGGCCGCGCGGCGGTGCAGTTCCTCGATCGGGAGCCCGTTCCACGACCCGTCCGGACCCTTCACGATGTACAGATGGATGCCGGTGATCGGCCCCTTCGCGAAGAGCGGCCCCTCCACGATGAATTTCCAGTATCCGTAACTCCCCCCGGTGAGGTAGGGGGTGTAGAAGAAGTCGAGGCAGGTGTAGAAGTCCATGATGTACTCCACCCGCTTCTCCCAGATGTAGTCCAGAAGCCGCCTCTTCCGCGCCGCGTCCCACGCCCCCCTGTTGGCGATCCCCACCAGGTCCACGACGGGGTTGCGGACGTAGTAGCCGTAGATGCCGGGGTTGAACGCCCCGATGACGGCCCCGGGCGGGAGGTTCCTGTTGAGCCACATCGCCCCCTTCAGCATGGAGCGGTGGTTGATCGAATACGCCCCCAGCGGCTCCGCCCCCTTCTGCCAGACCTGGAGGCCGAGCGGGGCGTAGTTCAGCAGGATGAGGAGGCCGGCCGCGCAGGACACGACGGTTCGCGCGCGCCGCCCGTCCCATACGGCGTCGACGGCGCGCACCGCCAGGACGGGGGCCGCGACGGCGAAGAGCAGGATCGCCTCGATGAAGTAGCGCTTGTCCAGCTTCCACTGGACGCCGCCGTAGTAGAGCGCGAGGAAGAACGCCGCGGCGAAGGCGAAGCCGAGACGCGGCAGGGGGGGGCCGCCCCGGGGGCGCCGCCTCGCCGCGGAGAAGAGGGCCGCCCCGCCGATGAAGATCAGCGCGACCCTGAACGCCATCACGAGGTCGGAGAAGTCCACCGGCCCCAGGACGTGCTGCGGGTAGGGGATCGCCAGGGGGAGGTGCCCGAGGCCGATGACCTCGAACCAGATGTTGAAGGCGTTGAGAATGAAGCGTGCCTCGGCCTGCAGCCAGTTGAGGGCGCCGGGATGGGAGAGCATGTAGAGGTTGTGGTTGTAGTAGGAGATCAGGCCCGCGTTGTGCGGCACGATCGTCCCGAACTCCCGGTAACTGTAGAAGATCCATGGCGAGAGGACGGCTGCGAATCCGGCCGTCATGGCCGCGATCCGCAGGACGGCTCGGGGGAGGGGGGCGGAAGGGCGCCCGCGGCGAAGCGGGTCGCAGAACGCGTCGAGCGCCGTGAAAATGAAGAGGAAGAGGAGCGAGACGCGGAACATGGCCGTAGCCCCAAGCATCAGGCCGAGGAGCAGGAACCTCCCCGCGGTCCGCTTGTCGCCGAGCTTGATAGTCCGCACGTAGTACGAAACGCAGGCGATGAAGCCGAGCGACTCGAAGGCGTGCTCCGATCCGCTCAGGACGAACGAGATTACGTACGGGTTGAACGCCCAGAGCAGCGACGCCAGCAGCCCGGCGCGCCGCCCCGCGAGGAAAGAGACGAAGCGGTAGAGGAGGATGAGCGTCAGGGCGTCGGCCAGGGCGGAGACGCAGATGACGAGGTGCAGGCAGAGGTCGGGCCTCCCCGGGAACGCACGGTAGATGGGGGCCATCAGAAGCAGGAAACCGGGGTTGGTGAGGGCGTTCGTTTTGGCCTGTCCGTCCCAGCTTATCCATATCCCGCGCGCCATGTTCTGCGACATCTTCAGGCCGATGAAGGAGTCGTCGAAGAGGGATGGGCCCATGAGCGTCTCCGTCGGGAGCGCGCACAGGAAGAGGCGCAGCCCGAGGGCCAGCGCCAGGATAGAGATGAAGATGATCGAGGCACGCCTGTTCATGCGGGGGCCATACTACCACAGGGCGTTCCGTAAGCAAAGCCGCATGAGAAGGGATCCCGGGGGAAGGGCGCCTTCCCGGACGCGGTGGCGCATCCCGACTGTATCCGCTCCTGTATCCTCATACGGTCCGAAACAGCGAGCCCGGCCTCGGGGGATCTCCAACTGCAATGTGCACAACCGCTGAAATCAGCATGGACGCTGACCTGGAACGGCGGATAACCGCATCCCGCTCCTCGCAGCGCGCCCTTTAGGGTGCGCCACGAGGGCGCGAGTCAAAGGAGCGGTTGCGCAGGGAAGTCGGCGCCGCGGGGGGATATGGACGAAGGTTGCTTCTCCGGGTCGAGATCCATCACACCGTGTCTCGCTTGCGGCACGGTATCCTCTCCTTTTTTCTTGATCGATCGTACCGGAGGGGATGCCTTTTCCCATGCCCCCTTCCACAGGGACGGTTGCTCCCGATTTCGCATAGAGCAGCGTACGCCGCCCCGTCGGGCATTCCCCTTGCCTGAATCCCGGCATGTGATATCATAGCGCCTTCGCGGATCCGTCGGAATATTCGCCTGGAGAGATATATGAATATACTCGGCTTCTCGAGCTTCATCGACAACTCGGGCGCGGCGCTCGTCCAGGACGGGAAGCTCGTCGCGGCGGCGGAGGAGGAGAAGTTCGTCCGGCGCCGCTACACGGGGGAGTTCCCCATCAACGCGATGCTCTACTGCCTCGAGGCGGGGGGGATCGCCATAGAGGACGTCGACCACGTCGGCTTCTTCTTCAGGCCGTGGGTCGGGATGCACAAGCGCCTCGCCCAGATCGTCCGCGCGCTCCCCGATTCCCTCCACTACTACGGCACGCGCGGGGGCGCCTGGTTCAACCTGGTTAAGGCGGCGGCCCACACGAGGAACGTCTTCCGGAGGATGGGGCGGAGGCCGCGCTTCAACTTCCACTACGTCAACCACCACCTCGCGCACGCGGCGAGCGCCTTTTTCGTCTCCCCGTTCGACGACGCGGCGATCCTCGTCCTCGACGGCAGCGGGGAGATCGCCTGCACCTCCTTTTTCAAGGGCGAGGGGAACAGGATCAGGAAGCTCGACCAGGTCGATTTCCCGCACTCCATGGGGTACCTGTACGCCTCCATGAGCCACTACCTCGGCTTCAGGCCGGGGAAGGACGAGGGGAAGGTGATGGGCCTCACCTCATACGGCGATCCGGGCGTCTACGGGAAGGAGTTCGAGAAGATAGTCGTCCTCGGGGAGGCGGGGCGCGTCACGCTCGACCTGAGCTACTTCGACTACCCGCGAAACGGCGTGAATCCCCACGACGCCGGCCTCGACTGGGTCTCGGGGAAGTTCGTGCGGGCCTTCGGGCCGCCGCGCCGCCCCCACGACGCGATCGAGAAGCGGCACGAGGATATCTCCGCGGCGCTGCAGGCGGCCCTCGAGAAGGCGGCGCTGCACATCTCCCGTCACCTCCGCAAGGCCGCCGGCTCGAAGCGGCTCTGCATAGCGGGCGGGGTGGGGCTCAACAGCGTGATGAACGGCGCGATACTCCGGGACGGCCTCTTCGACGAGATATTCATCCAGCCCGCCTCCGGCGACAACGGCGCCGGTCTCGGCGCGGCGTTCGAGATCTGGCACGAGACGCTGGGACAGCCGAGGGGGTTCGTGATGACGGACGCCTATACCGGCCCCTCCTACACGGATGCGGAGATGGAGGAGGCGCTCCGCAAGTTCGGCCGCGCGTACACCCGCCCCGCCGACATCGCCCGAGAGTGCGCGACATTCATCGCGGACGGAAAGATCGTCGCCTGGTTCCAGGGCCGGCTCGAGTTCGGCCCCCGCGCCCTAGGCAACCGGAGCATCCTCGTGGACCCGCGCCGCGCCGAGATGAAGGACATCCTGAACCTCAAGGTCAAGCACCGGGAGCCGTTCCGCCCGTTCGCCCCGGCGATCCTGGAGGAGCGGTGCGGGGAGTATTTCGACAGCGCGCACCCGTCGCCGTTTATGCTGCTCGTCTACAACGTGAGGCCGGAAAAGCGGGGGGTCATCCCGGCCGTCACGCACGTCGACGGAACCGGCCGGGTCCAGACGGTGGGCAGGGGGCAGAACCCGGTCTACCACCGGCTCATCGAGGAGTTCGGCCGTATCACTGGCGTCCCGGTCGTCCTCAACACCTCGTTCAACGACAAGGGGGAGCCGATCGTGTGCACCCCGGGCGACGCGCTCAGCTTCTTCGTGAAGTCGCAGATAGACTACCTGGCCATGGGACCGTTCCTGGCGAAGAACCCCGCGACAGCCGATGCCTGACAAAGGAGATTCCGGCGTAAGGGCGCCGGCGTGCATTCACGTCGACCTGGACAGCGTCTGGGCGACGGCGGCGAGCTGCGGCGTCGAGATGGATATGGACCCGGACCCGATCCTCCAGACGAGCGTCGGGCGCTTCATCTCCATCTTCGCGGAGCACCGCGTCAGGGCGACCTTCTTCATCACCGGAAGGGACGCCGGGAGGAGGAGCAACGCCCCGCTCATCGCCGCCCTGCGCTCCGCGGGGCACGAGATCGCCAATCACAGCATGGCCCACCGGCCGAATTTCACGGGTCTCCCCGCGCGCGAGATCGAGGCAGACATCGCCGACAGCACGAAGGCGGTGGAGGACGCGGTGGGGGAGAGGTGCCTCGGCTTCCGCGCCCCCACGTACAACGTCAACGGCGCCGTGCTCCGCCGCCTGGAGGGGCTCGGCTACCTGTACGACTCCTCGATCCTCCCCACGTTCATCTCCCCGCTCTACCGGGCGGCGAACAGGCTCGCGGGCGGGAGGGCCTTCCCGTACGGGGACCCACGGCATTGGGCCGCCCCGCTCGTCCCCTACCACCCGGACGAGGCGCGCGTCTGGAGGCGGGGGGGGATGCGTATCGCGGAGGTGCCCATCAGCACCATGCCGTTCCTCCGCCTGCCGTTCCACGCGAGCTACGTCTTCCAACTCGGGATGCCGCTCTTCAGGGCGGGGTGGTGGCTCTCGGCGGCCGCGGGGACGCCGCTCGTGTACGTCTTCCACGCGCGGGAGCTGGCGGACGACGCGCGGTCGATCCTGTGGCGCGACACCGGGTGCGATCCCGCTCGCCCTTCGACATGGACGAGGCCGGTGGTCCGGCTGGGCATGTACCCGCAGGCGCCCTTCGTGGCGGCGGCGAACACGCCGATCCTCCATCGCGCTTTCGACCAACTCGTCGGCC
>CALLYX010000484.1 GCA_937858775.1 uncultured bacterium
TCCCCGGTCTCCGCCGGCCAGAGAAGCGCGCCCCCGGCCCTGAACGGCAGGATCACCTGCGCCCCCCCGACCACATGGACCCGCCCCTCAGACATCGCGCAGCCTCATCTTCACCTGCCTGCGCTCGAGCGGCGTGATCACCGCCGCGATGCAGAGGCGCAGGTTGGAATCCTCGATACGGAGGCGCCGGACATAGTAGAGCACCCGCCCAACACCGCTCACCTCGTACGCCCCGCGGCGGGCGATACGGGTGAGGAAATCGTCCGCCTGCCGGCCGAAAGTCTCCTCGAAGTCGTCCATCGAAGGGCTGAAGGCGGCGGGCCCGAGGAGCCGCGCCAGGGCCGCCGGGGATTTCGCGGCCGCCGAGAGCGCCGCCGCCGGCGGGGCGGGGACGGCGTCGCAGAAGAAGAACGCGTCGAGCCACCGCGCCCCGAGGCCCCCGCGGAACGCCCGCCAGCAGACCTCGAGGACCGAGAGCGATACGCGCGCGTCGAGGAACGGGGCCAGCCCGGGTGAGGCGGCGGCGAGGCGGCGCATCTCCCTCAGGAACGCAGCGTCGACCCATAGGGAGAGCGCCCGCACCGGCTGGGAGGCGAAGAGGGCGCGGCGCCCCGGCGGAACGGAGAATCCAGCCAGCCACGGGAACCCCCCGCCGAGCCGTTCCCCCCAGCCCTCCGCCTCCTCCGCTGAGGCGCGGGCGATCCCCTGGCGCGTCAGGAGCTCGTGCACCCCCCTCAATTCCTCCTCCCTGGATACGATCTCCACCGGCCCTCCCGGCGGCCCATCCGATTCGAGGGAGCGAAGGCGTTTGCGGAGGTGCCCGCTCAGCGCGAGGTCGTACGATTCAAGCGACGCCGGGCGGGGAAATACCTCCGCGTAGCGGGTCTTGGAGAGAAGCGAATGCGCCGCGGCGGCGTCGCGCGCATCCGCGAGATCCCTGAAGAACGCGCCGTCGAGAAGGTCCCGCTCGAGGGCGGCGCACCGGCCCGAGACATACCCCCACTCCGCGGCCGTTTCACTCGATATCGGCATCCGGCCCTTCCCCGAAGAGTTCCGCCTCGAGCGCCGGCGCGAGCTCGCGCCTCTTCTCGGCGATCCATTCGTCGAGGGAACGCCCGATCTCGAAACGGGCGGTCCTCACGACGACCCCGCTATCGAACGAGGCGCGCGCATCCGAGAAGACAAGCGCGGCCCCCGGGGGGCGCGAGCGGTTCAACTCCGCGACCAGCCCCTCGACGATCGCCGCGTCCCTGGCCGCCGCGAGCACCTCCCCGCCGCCGGGGGCGTCCGCCTCAGACAGCCACCGCCTCAGAATTTCCCGGTATCGCGCAGGGGGGAGGCGGAGCGCCTCCTCCCGCACGCGCGAGAAAATTCCGTCGATCACGCGATTCCGCGCGGCCAACAGCGCGAGCCGCGCGCCGCGCTGGGCCCGCGAGATCTCCCTGAACCCCTCCCGGGCGAGGCGGGCGCGCTCCTCCTCGATCCCGGAGGCGACCTTGCGTTCCTCCTCCTCCTCGACGTCGCGCAGGAGCTGCTCGAGCCCGGCCCGGGCCTCGGCGACCACGCGCGCCGCCTCCTCCTCGGCCTCGGCCAGGACCGTCCGCCTTATCTTCTCCAAGGCCTTGTTCATCGCGCCGCCGGGGCGATCGCCACCGCGAGATCGGGCTTGGTGATCCAGATGATCATCAGAATAGCCGCCAGGAGCGCCACCACCGCGTATGTCTCCACAAGCGCCGGGAGAAGGATGGCGCGCCCGCTCTCGTCCGGCTTCTTGGCGACGAGGTTGATCGCGGCGGCGGAGGTCTCCCCCTGGAAGATCGCGCTCTTCCACTCCACGATCCCGGTGGCGAGCCCTATGAAGAAGATGCCGGCTCCGGCGATCGGCGTCGTGGCGATATTGCCCGCGATCAGGCCGCACCTGAGCGCGATCATGATCGCGCAGATGAAGCCGTAGAACCCCTGCGTGCCGGGGAGGGCGATCAGCACGAGGAGCTTCCCGAACAGCTCGGGTTGCTCGGAGAGGACGCCGCCCGCCAGCGCGAGGGGGATACGGATCGCCGGCGCACAGGCGGGCGG